>JAQVQT010000009.1:0-3274 GCA_028701435.1 Smithellaceae bacterium
TCCCGGCGCTCATCAACGCGCAGCACAACCGCGCGGACATCACGTTCATTGTGCTGGATAATCAGGGGACGGCCATGACGGGGTTTCAGCCGCATCCGGGCATTGAGGTGAACGCGCTCAAGGAAAACGTTCCGGCCGTCGATATCGCCGCCGTCTGCCGGGCGATCGGCGCGAAGGTGGCGGTTTGCGACCCGTTTGACCTTGCGGCCACCGGAGCGGCGCTCACGGATTTTCTGGCCGAAAGAGGTTCGCTCAAGGTGCTGATTCTGCGCCAGGCCTGCGCGCTCAGCCCCGAAAAAAAGGGTAAAAAAACGTTCGAGATGAAGGTGGACGAAGACTTATGCCTGGGGGATGCCTGCGGCTGCAACCGCCTTTGCACAAGGATTTTCCGCTGCCCGGCGCTCGTCTGGGACCGGAACAAGAAGAAGGCGGCCATCGACGAGGTGGTTTGCGCCGGCTGCGGCGTCTGCGCCTCGATTTGTCCGCGCAATGCGATCACAAAAATGCAGAAATAGGTGGTTGAGTTATTAAAACCGTTTTTTACGGGGACAAAACCCATGAAATCAAAATCTCAAAAAGTCACCCTCAACCTGATTCTCACCGGCGTGGGCGGACAGGGCAACGTCATGGCGTCCCGGGCGCTGGCCGGCATGCTGGTGGACGCGGGGTATGTGGTGACCATCGGCGAGACGTTCGGCATGTCGCAGCGCGGCGGTTCAGTGATGAGTCATTTGCGCATTTCCCCGGATTTGGTAAAAAGTCCGCAGATTCCCCGAGGCGCCGCCGATGTCATTGTGGCGCTGGAGCCGCTGGAAGCCCTTCGCGTTTTGACGGTGTACGGCAATCCCGAAGTTTCGCTTCTGTCCAATGCCCGTTCGATCGATCCCATGGGTGTGATTACGGGCGAGCGGGACTATCCTTCCGAAGAAACGATTCGGGTCGCTTTTGCGCGCCTGACGGCCCGGTACTGGCTCTTTGACGCCACGGCCGTGGGCCTTGACCTGGGCAATCCGGTGTTGAGCAATATCGTCATGATCGGCGCGCTGGCCGGGACGGGCCTTTTGCCCATCAACCGCCGGATGTTCGCAAAAGAGATTCGCAAAACCGGGTCTCCGGAAAAATGTTCTTTAAATCTGAAGGCTTTTGACGCGGGCTTCTCCATCATTAAATAAAAGTTGACGATCCGGCGGTAAACCTTATATTACTCTCTCACAATTCATTTCCCGAGGTGAAACTTCATGACCGACATCTATTCCGCGATACAAGTGAGCGACCATGTCTACTGGGTGGGCGCCATCGACTGGTCGATCCGCGATTTTCACGGCTACACCACGCCCCACGGAAGCACGTATAATGCCTACCTGATTCTGGCGGATAAAATCACGCTGATCGACACCGTCAAGAAGCCCTTCATGGAGGAAATGCTGGCGCGGATTGCGTCCGTAATCGATCCTGCCAAAATCGACTACATTGTTTCCAATCACTCCGAACAGGACCATTGCGGATGTCTTTCGCAGGTGGTCGGGCGGGTCCAGCCCTCAAAAGTGTTTGCCTCCGCCGCCGGAGTGAAAAACCTGGGGGAGATTCTTCATAACGATTATGCCATTCAGGCGGTCCGCGACGGGGAGACGCTTTCCCTGGGCAATATGGAGCTGACCTTTATGGAAACCAGAATGATTCACTGGCCGGATTCGATGTTTACGTTTCTGGCCGCGGATGGTCTGCTGTTTTCGCAGGACGCCTTCGGCATGCACCTGGCGACGTTCGAGCGCTTCGCCGACGAACTGCCGGCCGACATGCTGGAATACGAGGCCGCCACCTACTACGCCAACATCGTTCTGCCTTATTCGCCGGTAGTTCTCAAGGCTCTGGAAAAGGTGGGGGCGACGGGCTGGGCGATCAGGACCATCGCGCCGGACCACGGGCCTGTGTGGCGCGAGGATCTGGGTTTCATCCTCGACCGGTATAAGAAATGGGCCGAGCAGAAGCCGGCCAACAAGGCGGTGGTGGTGTATGCGACCATGTGGCATTCCACCGAAATGATGGCCAAAGCCATTGCGGAGGCCCTGGCGCAGGCGGGCGTGCGGGTAAAAATTCTTTCCCTCAACGAAGTGCACCGCAGCGAGGTTATTTTCGAACTGCTGGAGGCGGGGGCGCTGATCGTAGGTTCGTCCACGCTCAACAATAATATGCTGCCGCAGATGGCGGATGTCATGACCTATATTCGGGGGCTCAAACCGGCCAATCTGGCAGGCGCGGTGTTCGGCTCTTTCGGCTGGAGCGGAGAGTCGGTGAAAGATCTGGAAGCGGCCCTCAAAGGGATGAAAGTGGACGTGGTGGCCGAAACGGTTTCCGTCCGGCACGTGCCGGGTCCGGAAGCGCTTGAAAAATGCCATGAACTGGGTCGGACCGTCGCGTCGGAACTGGCCAAAAGACTGTCCCCGAAATAAAATAAGACCACTCAAGGAGGCGAACCATGAAAAAGTATGTGTGCGAGGTATGCGGTTATGTTTATGATCCGGACCAGGGAGACGAAGAAGGCGGAGTTCCCCCCGGAACGCCGTTTGAGAAGCTTCCCGCAGACTGGACCTGTCCGGTTTGCGGCGCGGATAAAAGCGAGTTCAAGCCGGAATAAGTGTTTTTTCAGAAAGGGGTAAGCGATGGATGAAAAAATTCGGGAAGCTCTTCGCGAGGCTTACGTCGGCGAAGCGAAGGCCGTCCTGCGGCTTAAAATGTTCGCGGAAAAAGCCGACAAGGACGGCTATCCGCAGATCGCGCGCCTTTTTCGCGTGATTGCTTTTTCGGAAGAAATTCACGGCATGCGCGCGCTTCGCGTGCTCAAGGAGATCAAAACGACGGAAGAAAATCTTGCGGAAAGCTTTGAGTCGGAAAAAACGGTGGCGGAAATCGCCTATGACCGCTTCGTGAAGATGGCGGAGCAGGCGGGCGACAAGCAGGCCCTTCTGCACTTCAGCCAGAGCCGCGACGTGGAGGAGACGCACGCCAAGCTCTACAAACAGTCTATGAACCACTTCATGGAAGAGCGCCAAACCGTTTATCATGTCTGCAAGGTCTGCGGTTATGTGGCGGACGGCGTGTTGCCGGAGGAATGTCCGGTTTGCGCGGCGAAAAAAGACCAGTTTACGACTTTTGACCGCTAGGGTTGGGCGTTCGTGATGACGTATGGTCGAATTTTCCCGGTCCTGCTGGCGATGGTTTTGCTGATCCTGCCGCAACAGGCTTCCGGCGCGGAGAAGCCTCTGTGGGAAGTGGG
>JAQVQT010000009.1:3374-22442 GCA_028701435.1 Smithellaceae bacterium
GCGGGCGGAGGCTACAGCGGCTCCACCCTGACCGTCGGGCTGGGAAAAAATTACAGGTCCTTTCATTTTCACGCCTTTGTCAGCGCCGATTTTCTGCAGGGCGCCGTCTTTGAGGACAGCCCGCTGGTCAAGACGAAGACATCCTGGATGAGCGGGTTCAGCGTCACCTGGGTCTTTCTGAAATCGAAAAAGACCGTGACGGACGACGCGCCCTATTGAGGAGCAAGATGGCCATGTTTCAGGGAACATTCATGACGGTTCTTCTCACGCGGTGGTTGGTCATTACCGCGGCCATTCTCCTTTCGTCGGCCCTCCTTCCCGGCATTCACGTGGCTTCCGTGCTGACGGCCTTTCTTGCCGCCGCGATCCTGGGAATCCTGAACACCTTCCTTCGCCCCGTCCTGCTTCTTTTGACCCTGCCGTTGACCATTCTGACGCTGGGGATTTTTGCCTTTGTGCTCAATGCCCTCATGCTGCTTCTGGTGGCCTATTTCGTGCCGGGTCTGGAAATTGACGGTTTCTTCTGGGCGTTTCTCGGCGCCCTGATGATCAGCATCGCCAGCTGGCTGGCCAACCGTTTTATTTATCAGCCAAGCGTCGTCCATCGCGGGAAACCCGGCGTGATCGATCTGGAGCGGGGGGATGACGGGAAATGGCGATGAACGCAACGTTCAATCTCACACCGGCGATGAAGCAGTACGTCGAAATCAAGGAAAAGTATCCGGACTGCATTTTATTTTACCGCATGGGCGACTTCTACGAGATGTTTTTCGAAGACGCGCAGAGGGCCGCGCCGCTTCTGGAAATTACGCTCACCTCCCGCAATAAATCCAGCAAAGACGCCGTGCCGCTTTGTGGGGTTCCCTATCACGCCGCTTCCGCCTACATCACAAGGCTCGTGGAAAAGGGCTACAAAGTAGCCGTCTGCGAACAGGTGGAGGACCCGAAAAACGCCAAAGGCATCGTCCGGCGCGAGGTTGTCCGCGTGATCACGCCGGGGCTGGTCCTGGACGAGGAAAACCTGAAAGCGGGAGAAAACAACTATCTGGCCTGCCTGACCGCCGGCCCCGACGCGCTGGGCCTGGCGTTTCTGGATCTTTCCACCGGTGAATTTTACATCGGCGAGTTTCCCGGGCGCGAAGCGCTTCTCGCCGCCGCCGAGCCATTGGCCTTTCGGGAACTGCTGGTTGCCAAGACCTTTCCCGATCCGGTGCTCGTCAAAATGCTGGAGGCCCGAATGCCGTCCGTTTGCGTCAATACGATCGATGCGGCCGGTTTTGAGTCCGGGCAGGCGGATGAGGTTCTGGAGAGAGAACTCGCGGCTTCGGTGCTGGAAACATCAGCCCTTCGCAAGCTTCCCGAGGCGAAAATCGCCGCCGCCGAGATTTTGCGCTATGTGAACGCCACGCAGCAAGTTCGCGCCGGCCATATTTCCGCCCTTCGGGAATACGCGCCCCGGAATTATCTGATGCTCAACGAGGCCGCGCGCCGAAATCTGGAAATCTTCGCGACGCTTCAGGATGGAAGAAGCGCCGGCTCTCTTTTTTCGCTCATTAATGAAACCCTGACGCCGATGGGGGCCAGGCGTCTGCGCTGGTGGATGGGCTATCCGCTCGCGTCGCCCGAAAGAATCCGCGGGCGGCTGGCGGCCGTGGCGGAAATCAAGGACAGCCGCGCGGTCCGTGAAGAACTGCGCAAAATTCTTTCCGGCGTCTATGATCTGGAGAGGCTGGCCGGACGCGTTGCGCTCATGGCGGCGACGCCGCGCGATCTCGTCGCACTGAAAACGTCTCTTGCCGTTTTGCCCGGTCTGCGATCCGGGCTGGAAGAATTTACCGCGCCCGATCTGATCACCTTGCGCAAAGACATGACGGACATGTCCGCGACGGTTCATCTGCTTTCCCGCGCAATCGTCGCCGATCCTCCCGCCCGCGCGCAGGACGGAGGATTTATCGCCGCGGGCTATGACGAAGAGCTGGATCGCCTGCGCTCCATCAGCGCCGACGGCAAAAAATGGATTGCCGCGCTGGAGGCCCGGGAGCGGCAGGCCACGGGCATCCATTCCCTCAAAATCGGCTACAACAGCGTGTTCGGCTACTATATCGAAGTGACCAAAGCCAATGCCGAACTGGTGCCGGACTCCTATGTGCGCAAGCAGACGCTGGTGAACGCGGAGCGCTACATCAATCAGGAATTGAAAGAATTCGAACAGACGGTGCTGCACGCGGAAGAAAAAATACGCGAACGCGAAAATGAACTGTTTGGCGCGCTTCGCGAAAATCTGCTGCCGGATATTCCTGAAATTCAATACAACGCTTTTTGCGTGGCCGAGCTCGATGCGACCTGCGCGCTGGCGGAAGCGGCCGAAAAGTATTCCTATGTCTGTCCGGAAATAGATGACGGAGACGTCATCGACATTCAGGACGGCCGCCATCCGGTGGTCGAAGCGGCCCTCAAAAAGGAAGGCTTTGTGCCCAACGACGCGCTGCTCGATCTCAGCCAAAACCGCCTGCTGGTCATTACCGGGCCCAACATGGCCGGGAAGTCCACGTATATCCGGCAGGTGGCCCTGATCGTGCTTCTCGCGCAAATGGGCAGTTTTGTTCCCGCTTCCCGCGCCCGCATCGGCGTGGTCGATAAAATCTTCACGCGCATCGGCGCGTCGGACAGCCTGGTCAAAGGCCAGAGCACGTTTATGGTGGAAATGATGGAGACGGCTCAGATTCTGACGGAGGCGACGCCCCGCAGCCTGGTCATTCTGGACGAGGTGGGCCGGGGAACTTCGACGTTTGACGGGTTAAGCATCGCCTGGGCCGTCGCCGAGTACATTCACGATTACGCCGGGCAGGGCATGCGCACGCTGTTTGCCACGCACTACCACCAGCTGACCGATCTGGCCGCGTCGCGGCAGGGCGCGAAAAACTACAACATTGCCGTCAAGGAATGGGGGGAGAAAATCATTTTCCTGCGCCGAATCATGGAGGGGGGGACGAGCCGCAGCTACGGCATCGAAGTCGCGAGGATCGCCGGCGTTCCGGCGGACGTCATTGCCCGGGCCAGGGAAATTCTGCAAAATCTGGAGAAGGGCGAATTCGACGAAATCGGCATGCCGCGGATTGCCCGCGGCCAAAATGTCCGAAAGCCGGCCAACCCGCAGTTGAGTTTGTTTGCCCAGAGCGAAGATGTCGTTCTGGAAGAGCTTCGCCGGCTGGATGTTTCTTCGATGACGCCCCTGGACGCGCTCAACAAGCTCAACGAGCTCAAAAGCAAATTATGACCGGGAAAACAGGAAAGGCGTCGTCCCATGGCCAAACGGTCCTTTAAAAAACGCATTGGAATGGTGATGCTGGGAGTGACTGTCCTTGCGGCGGGAGTGTTTTGTGCGCCGCGGTTTCTGGTGTATTCGACCGGCTGCGAACGTGCGGATGCCGTCGTGGTTTTGCTGGGGCCCGTTTTTAACGACCGGGACCGCCATGCCCGGGATTTGATGAACCGGGGGATGGCGGACTATCTCGTCATTCCCGCCTATCAAAAGGTCTTCACCGTTGATCGGGGAAAGCTCAAGCCCGTTTCGGTCCGGAAAGACCCCGATCGCCTCAAAACGAATCAGGGGGCTAAGGCTCCTTCGTATTATGAGGACACGCACCTGGAGTTGATCGAGGCGAAAAGAATCATGCGGCAATACGGTCAGACGACGGCGATCTTTGTCAGCTCCCCGTATCACATGCGACGCATCCGCATGATGGTCGGCAAAGAATACGGTTCGCCCGAAGGCCATTGTTTTTTGCCGACGCCCTACGAAAAGGCCCAGGTAAACGCCTGGGAACTGAAGGCGTCAGACTGGAAAAAAGTGGGCAGAGAGTACGTGAAAATCGCGTGGTTTCTCGTTTATTCCCCGTGGGTCCGCTGACGGCTTACGTTTCCTCTTTGAGATACGGCAGGGCCAGCTGCACTTTTTTGAGGGCCTGTTTCTCAATCTGGCGGGCGCGTTCACGGGTGATGTTGTATTTGTCGCCGATTTCCTGCAGGGTCAGCGGATCATCCGCCATGACGCGGTGCTGAATGATGTAGCTTTCCCTTTCGTTGAGCTTGGCGAGGGCGCCGGCGATGTGCCGTTTGACCAGGCTTTTCTCTTCATGCTTGATCAGGGAGACTTCCTGGTTGTCCCCGTCATGGGTCAGAAAATCCATATGGGACGTGTCGCCGTCGTCGCTGATGAGTTCGTTGAGCGACAGATCGCGCGCGCCCATCCGCAGATCCATTTCCGCGACTTCGGAACCCTTGACGCCCAGCGAGTCGGCGATCTCGCTGAATTCGGGATTTTTCTTGGAGATGGTTTCCAGCTGTTTTCGGGCCTGGCTGAGCTTGAAAAAAAGCTTTCTCTGCGCCTGCGTCGTTCCGATCTTGACGATGCTCCAGGATTTGATCAGGTAGTTCTGAATATAGGCGCGAATCCACCAGACCGCATAGGAAATCAGGCGGTAGCCTTTCTCCGGGTCGAATTTTTTAACGGCGTGAATCAGCCCGATGTTGCCTTCCTGGATGAGATCGGCCAGTTTGAAGCCGTAGTTGCGGTATTCGTGGGCGATCTTCACGACAAACCGCAGGTTGGAAACGATCAGCTTTTCCGCCGCTTCCATGTCGTTGTCCTTCTTCAGACGCATGGCCAGCTTGAATTCTTCCTCGGGGGTTAAAAGGGAAAAACGGTTGATTTCGGCGATGTATACGTCCAGAGTGCCGGTGACGACGGGTACCTTCAACGTGCAGGCCTCCTCGATAAACAAAACATGATTTGATCAATACCGAAGAGTCCCTGGACGGTCAAGCAAATATTTCCAAGCCGCTCGCCCGCGTCTTGACAGGCGGGCTTCAAATGCTTATTCTAATCTCAAAAAGAGCCGGGAATGGTTATGAAATCCGTGAACAAGACGATGATCGAAGCCGCCGTCAAACTGGCGAAAGAGGTCAAGGCATGCTGTGTTCTCGTGTGCGTGGATATTCACAGAGAACTGGCCGAGCTTTCGGAAGACGAAAGAAAATCGGTTCGGTTTGTTCTCGTCATGAAAGAGTCCGAGGAGCTGCCGGAGAAACTGCTGCCGGCGGCGAAGAAAATGGAGCTTCCCGACGTGAATCTGACCCGTGTCGGAAAGATCAAGATTGCGATTGCCAAGGGAATTGTTTCCGGACTGTTCAAAAAAGGCGACAAGATCGTCTGCCTGTCGGGGGTGCCGAAATTCGGGTACGCGGACAGCATCTTTTTCATCGACGTGGGGCGCGAGTTTGAAATTCTGACGTCCGACGACATCAGCGATGTCGTGGATTCCGTCCAGCCGGAGGTTTTCAACGCGGCGTTGAACATCGCCTGCGAGCTTGCCGCGCAGGGGCGGGAAACCCGGAAGGTCGGAACGATCTTTGTGCTGGGGGACGATGAGAAAGTCATGCAGTTTTCCCGGCAGATGATCATCAACCCGTTTAAAGGGTACCCCGAGGAGCAGCGCAATATTCTGAACCCGGAGCTGGAGGAAACCATCAAGGAGCTTTCCGCCATTGACGGCGCGTTTGTCATCAAGACCAACGGAGCGATTGTTACGGCAGGCCGGCATTTGAGCGCGGCGCTGGACAGCAAAGATTTTCCGTCGGGGCTGGGCAGCCGCCATATCGCCGCGGCGGGCATCACCAACGTGACCAAAGCTGTGGCGATGGTGATTTCCCAGTCCTCGGGAAACGTCAGCATTTTTAAAAGCGGAAAGCTTTTTGTGACGATTGAAAAACCCGTGGAGTAGAAAGAGGGAGACCATGAGATTTGATAAATTTACATTGAAAGTGCAGGAAGCGCTTCAGGACGCGCAGACGATGGCAGCCTCGCAGGGGCACCAGGCCATCGAGCCGGAGCATTTGCTGGTTTGTTTTTTACAGCAGCCCGACTCCATCGCCTCCGCCGTTCTGACGAAGCTGGGGGCATCGGCGCAAAAAATAGAACAGGAACTGAACGCCTATTTGAAAAAGCAGCCCAGTGTCGGAGGCTCGGGCGCGGGCCAGGTGTATCTGAGCGGCCGGCTCAACCGGCTGTTTGATCAGGCCATGACGGAAGCGGCACAGCTCAAGGACGAGTACGTGAGCGCCGAGCATGTCCTGGTCGCGATGTCCGAGGAGAAGGAAGGGCAGGCGGGTAAAACGCTGCGCCAGAACGGCGTCACGAGGGACCATATTTTCAAGGTGCTGGTCGATATCCGCGGCAATCAGCGCGTGACGGACCCCAATCCGGAAGGCAAGTATCAGGCCCTCGAACGCTACGCCAAAGATTTCAACGAACTGGCCCGCACGGGAAAGTTTGACCCGGTCATCGGCCGCGACGATGAAATCCGCCGCATCATGCAGGTGCTCTCGAGGCGCACCAAGAACAACCCGGTGCTGATCGGTGAGCCGGGCGTCGGCAAAACCGCCATCGTGGAAGGCCTCGCCCAGCGCATCGTAAACGGCGACGTGCCGGAAAACCTGAAAGACAAGCGCGTGATCGGCCTGGACGTCGGCGCTCTGATCGCGGGCGCGAAATACCGCGGCGAATTCGAGGAGAGGCTCAAGGCGGTTTTGAAGGAGGTCACAAGCGCCGAAGGCGAGATCATTCTTTTTATCGACGAAATTCACACCGTGGTCGGAGCGGGCGCGCAGGAAGGTTCGATGGACGCCTCCAACATGCTCAAACCGGCCCTGGCGCGCGGAGAGCTGCGCTGCGTGGGCGCGACGACGCTGAACGAATACCGCAAGTACATCGAAAAGGACGCGGCGCTCGAGCGGCGTTTCCAGCCGGTGCTGGTCAAGGAGCCGACGGTGGAGGATACCATCGCCATTCTGCGCGGCCTCAAGGAGCGCTATGAGGTGCACCACGGCGTGCGGATCAAGGATTCGGCGATTGTTGCCGCGGCGACGCTTTCACACCGCTACATCACTGACCGGTTCCTGCCGGACAAGGCGGTGGACCTGATTGACGAGGCCGCATCGCGCCTTCGAATCGAACTGGATTCGATGCCGTGCGAGATCGATGCGATCGACCGCAGGATTATTCAATTGGAAATCGAAAAACAGTCGCTCAAAAAGGACACGGACAAGGCCGCGACGGAGCGGCGCGACAAGATTGAAAAGGAGCTGGCCGAACTCCAAAGCGAGATGGACCGGATGAAGCTGCACTGGTCGTCGGAAAAAGACATCATCAAAAAGATTCAGCAGATCAAAAGCCGAATGGAGGCGCTGAAAACGGAGGAAGCGGGCGCGCAGCGCGAAGGCAATCTGGCGCGCGCGGCGGAAATCCGCTACGGCAAAATGGTGGAACTTGCCAGGGAACTGGAAACGGAGCAGGCGAAGCTTTCGGACGTTCAGAAAAACAACCAGATGCTCAAAGAGGAAGTGGACGCCGAAGACGTGGCCGAAGTCGTCTCCAACTGGACGGGGATTCCGCTGTCCCGCATGATGGAAAGCGATGTGCAGAAGCTCATTCACATGGATGAACGCCTTCGAAGGCGCGTGATCGGCCAGGACGACGGCATTGGGGCTGTCTCGGCCGCGCTGAGAAGGGCGCGCTCCGGCCTGCAGGATCCGAACCGTCCCATCGGCTCGTTCATCTTTTTGGGGCCGACCGGTGTGGGGAAGACGGAGCTGGCCAGGGCGCTGGCGGAGTTCATGTTCGACAACGAGCAGGCCATGATCCGCATCGACATGTCCGAATACATGGAAAAGCACGCGGTGGCGCGCCTCATCGGCGCTCCGCCCGGCTACGTGGGCTATGACGAAGGCGGCTACCTCACGGAGGCAGTCCGGCGAAAGCCTTACAGCGTTCTGCTGTTTGACGAAATCGAAAAGGCACATCCGGACGTGTTCAATATCCTGCTGCAGATTCTGGACGACGGCCGGCTCACCGACGGCCACGGCCGCACGGTGGATTTCAAGAACACCGTCGTGATCATGACCTCCAATGTTGGAAGCGCGTGGATCCAGGACCCGTCGCTTTCCGAGGAGGATAAGAAAAACCGGTCGATGGAAGCGCTGCGCGCGACCTTTAAGCCGGAGTTTCTAAACCGCATCGACGACATCATCATGTTCCACGGCTTGACGCTGGACGATATTCACCGGATTGTCGGCATTCAACTTGACCTGATCGATAAACGGCTCAAGGAGCGCAAGCTCTCCATCGAATTGACAGACGCGGCGAAAAAATATATAGCCGAAGAGGGCTACAGCCCGGTTTACGGGGCCCGGCCGCTCAAAAGGTCGCTGCAGAAGCTCGTTTTGGACCCGCTGGCGATGGACATTCTGGCGGGCAAATTTGCCGAAGGCGACCACATCGTCATCGGCGTTTCCAAAGGGGAGATTACGTTCAGCAAGAAAGGTTAAGGACGGAAGGCCGAAGGCTGAAGGCTGAAGGCTGAAGAAAGGCTGAAGACTGAAGTATAAAGACTGAAGGATTAAAGGGTAGGGAACGGTCGCGACCGTTCCCTGCACAATCAGGGGGGATATTATGGCGGAAGAGACCAAAGGGGAAGGATTTGTCATCAAGGACAGGCGTTTTTCGGAAGAGCCGGACACAAAGGCAAAAGAGGAGCCGGCAGACGTAAAAGCGGAGGAACCGAAAGGACAGGTCGGCAAAACTCCGGCGGAACCGGAGGAATATCCCCCTGTTAATTTTACGAATTTTGTCATTTCTCTTTCCACATCCGCTCTGTTTCATTTCGGCGATTTTCCGGAGGTTGAAGGAGGAAAGGCCGAAAAGAATCTTCCGGCGGCCAAGCAGACCATTGATATTCTGGATATGCTCCAGAAGAAAACCGCCGGAAACCTGGATGCCAATGAAACCAGTCTGATCGAGGGCGTGCTCTACGAGCTGAAAATGCGCTATGTCAAAGAAAAGGGCTGAAATGCGAAGGCTGGCGCCCGCAAAAATCAACCTTTTTCTGCGTGTTATGCGCAAACGGCCCGACGGTTACCATGATCTGGCTTCCGTCATGCAGCAGATTTCCATTTTCGATGAACTGGCCTGTTCCCTCAGCCCGAAGGGAATTGCGCTTTCCTGCCCCGGAACCGATCTTCCCACGGATGAAAAAAACCTGGTTTACCGGGCAGCCCGGACGCTTTTTGAACATACCGGCTATTCGGGCGGCGTCACCATCGCGCTTGACAAGCAGATTCCTACGGCCGCCGGTCTGGGAGGAGGCAGTTCGGATGCCGCGGCCACCCTGCTGGCGCTCAATGACCTGTGTTCACTGGGGCTTTCCAAAGCCGAGCTGATGAAACTGGGCGTGAAACTCGGTGCGGATGTCCCTTTTTTTATTTTCGGTTCCACGGCGTTTGCGTCCGGTATCGGCGACCGGCTTCAGGCGCTGGAAAACACGCCAAAACTCAGTATGGTTCTCATCAATCCCCCCTTTCCCCTTTCCACAAAAACGGTTTACGAAAACCTTAATTTCACGTTGACAAAAAAAGAAAATAATTATAGCATTCCGCGATTTTACGCACTGGGTGATGTAATTCGGGAATTGCATAATGATTTAGAAGCTGTATCGATGAACATGCACCCCGAATTGGCAGATTTTAAACAATTGCTGATGAACGAAGGCGCCCTGGGTGCATTGATGTCGGGCAGCGGTCCCACGCTATTTGGCCTTTTTGCCGATGAATCGTCGGCCAGAGAAGCGCGGAATGCCATTGTGAAAAAAGTTTCCGGAGACTGTCGCGTTTTCTTTGCCCAATCACTCTCGGGTAAATACGAATTCTCCCCTGACGAATGACTGCCCGGTTGAATTTTAAAGCAAAGACGATGGGGCGTCGTCAAGCGGTAAGACACAGGATTTTGGTTCCTGCACTCGGAGGTTCGAATCCTCCCGCCCCAGCCAGAATAGTTTGCGGAGAAATATTTAAATGCTTGAAAGAATTAGGTTGTTTAGCGGAAACGCCAACAGGGAGCTTGCCCGGAAAATCTGTGAAAAACTGGGGGTTCCCCTGGGCAACGCCAATGTTACCACCTTCAGCGACGGCGAAACCCGCGTGGAGATTGATGAAAATGTGCGGGGCATGGATGTTTTCATCATTCAGTCCACCTGTACGCCGGTGAATGTCACCCTGATGGAACTGCTCATCATGATCGATGCCATGAAAAGGGCGTCCGCCGACCGCATCACCGCCGTCGTGCCCTACTACGGATATGCGCGGCAGGACCGGAAAGTGGCTCCCCGCGCGCCCATTTCGGCCAAGCTGGTCGCGGATTTGATTACGACGGCCGGCGCCAACCGCCTTTTGTCCATGGACCTGCACGCCGGCCAGATTCAGGGCTTCTTCAACATTCCCGTGGACAATCTTTTTGCCACGCCGGTTCTGATCGACTACATGAAACGAAATTACAGGGAAGATACGGTGGTGGTGTCCCCGGATACGGGCGGCGTCGAACGCGCCCGGGCGTTCGGCAAAAGGCTGGGCGCCTCTCTGGCGATCATCGACAAACGCAGGGAAGGTCCCAACGAAGCCCAGGTGATGAATATCATCGGTAATATCAACGGGAAAAGGGTCATTATCCTGGATGATATGGTGGATACGGCGGGAACCGTCGTGCAGGCGGCCCAGGCGCTGGCGGACGCGGGCGCTCTGGAAGTATCCGTCTGCTGCACGCACCCGGTGTTGTCCGGTCCGGCGATCGATCGCATCAACAAATCCGCCATCAAGGAATTTGTCGTGACGGATACGATTCCGCTTTGCGAAAAGGCGGCCCAATGTGAAAGAATAAAGGTTTTGTCGGTGTCCGGCCTGTTGTCCGAAGCGGTGCGCCGCATCTATTACAACGATTCAGTGAGTTCATTATTTATTTAGGAGGGTAGGGGTAAATGGAAATAACCGATTTAGCGGCCGAGGTCCGTAAAGAACAAAAGAAGGGCCCGGCCCGAAGGCTGCGTCAGCAGGGACTTGTACCGGCCATTTTTTACGGCAAGGCCACGGGAAACATCCCGCTGGCCGTGAAAAGCAGCGACCTGTTCAGGCTGCACAAGCAAAAGAAAGACCACGCCTTTATCAAGCTGCTGATTGATGACGGCGGCAAGAAAATCGAGAAGCTTTCCCTGATTAAGGAATTGCAGATCCAGCCCCTGAGCGGGAAATTCTATCACGCGGATTTTTATGAAGTGGATATGAAAAAGAAGCTGGCCTTTGACGTCGAGCTGAACTTTATCGGCAAGTGCATCGGCGTGGAAAACGGCGGAGAAATCCAGCATATCAAGAGAGACGTCAGAGTGTTGTGTCTGCCGACCGATCTGCCCGACCACATCGATGTCGATGTGTCAGCTCTTGAAATCGGCCATTCGCTGAAAGTGAAAGACATTAAAATTCCTGATGGTTTGAGCCATCTGGATCCTCCGGATGCCGCCGTCGTGTCTGTCGCCGCCGTCAAGGTGGTGAAAGTGGAAGCTGCTGAAGAAGCTTTAGCGGAAGGTGCTGCTGCGGAAGGTGCTGCTGCGGCTGAACCGGCAAAGGAAGAAAAGAAGGAAAAGGAAAAGGAAAAGAAATAAGGCATCAGTGGAATGATTCGGGAGATCATGCGTCTCTTCAGCTTTGGGAAATATCTTTTCCGGTTTCAAAAAGACAGAGGGCGTATGGTTTATCTGGTGATCGGACTTGGCAATCCGGGAAAACGCTATGAATCAACCCGGCATAATGTCGGTTTCATGGTGGTGGAGAAGCTGGCCGCCGGGTGGAAAATAGAGTTAAAACAGAAGAGTTTCAATGCATTGTGGGGTAAAGGCGCCGTTGACGGGAAAAACGTTCTTCTGGCCAAACCCCAGACATTCATGAATTTGAGTGGTACTGCCGTAAGGCAGTTGCAGTCGTTCTTTAAAACGGAGTTCAGCAATCTCATCGTTATTCACGATGATCTCGACCTGCCTTTCGGTTCTATCCGGATGAAGGCGGGCGGGGGGACTGCCGGTCATAAAGGACTGGCATCTATCGAGTCTAACTTGGGAACTTCCGATTTTATTCGGGTGCGGCTGGGTATTGGCAAACCAGTTGACAAATCCCGAATAGAGGGTTATGTGTTGGAGCCCTTTCGGAAGGAAGAACAGGAGATCCTGCCCGAAGTCATAGAAAGGGCGGCCGATGCGAGCGCTGAAATTGTTTTAAACGGTCTGCGGCAAGCCATAGGCAAGTACCAGACCAAAAATATGAATATTCTTAAAAAGGAGGATTAGTTGATGTTTAAAGGAAAACAAAGTATCTGGACATTTTTGCTGAGCGGTTTGCTTGTTCTGCTCGCAGCCGGCGCTGCTTTTGCCGGTGAAGCGAATATCAAGCTGCCTGACTTAAGTCAGGTTTCATTTATGGGCGGCTCGCTTGCCGGGTTGACCATTCTTAATGTCGGCTTGGTGATCTGCCTGATCGGTTTGGGATTCGGTCTCCTGCAGTACATGCAGACCAAGAATCTGCCGGCGCACAAGGCCATGCTGGATGTTTCCCAGACGATTTGGGAAACCTGTAAGACCTATCTTTTACAGCAGGGCAAATTCCTGCTGGGCTTATGGATCCTGATTGCCATTTGTATTATTTACTATTTCGGCTTTCTGGAGGAGATGGGCGGATCAGCCGTGGTCATCATCCTGATTGCTTCTGTTGTGGGTATTCTTGGTTCCTACGCGGTGGCCTGGTTCGGCATTCGGATCAACACGGTGGCCAACTCCCGCGCCGCATTTTCTTCGCTTTCCGGCGAGCCTCTGAATATCGTGAACATCTGTCTGCGTTCCGGTATGAGCGTCGGACTGGTTCTCGTCAGCATTGAGTTGCTGGTCATGCTGATCATTCTGGCCTACATTCCGAAGGAACTGGCCGGTTCTTG
Source organism: Smithellaceae bacterium (assembly GCA_028701435.1). Classification (GTDB taxonomy): domain Bacteria; phylum Desulfobacterota; class Syntrophia; order Syntrophales; family Smithellaceae; genus UBA8904. The sequence goes on from JAQVQT010000009.1 coordinate 16,234, forward strand.
CTTCATCGGCTTCGCCATCGGCGAATCCCTGGGCGCTTCCGTGCTGCGTATCTGCGGCGGTATTTTCACGAAGATTGCCGACATCGGCTCCGACCTCATGAAAATCGTCTTCCATCTTCCTGAAGACGATCCGAAAAACCCGGGTGTTATCGCCGACTGTACGGGTGACAACGCGGGTGACAGCGTAGGCCCCTCGGCGGACGGTTTTGAAACCTACGGCGTAACCGGTGTTGCCTTGATCACCTTTCTGGCGCTGGCGCTGGCTTCCACCCCGGAGATGGGCGGTCGTTTGATCGTCTGGATTTTCGCCATGAGAATTCTCATGATCCTGACCTCGCTTGCTTCGTACTTCATCAACAATGGCATCAGCAAGTCCGCTTTTTCCGGCAAAAAAGAATTCAATTTTGAACATCCGCTGACCAATCTGGTCTGGATCACCTCGATTGTTTCCATCGGCGTGACCTTTGTTGCCAGCTATTATCTGCTGGGCGATCTGCCCGAACAGTATGCCGGTCTGTGGTGGGCGCTGGCCGTCATCATCAGCTGCGGCACCATCGCCGGCGCGTTGATTCCGGAATTCACCAAAATCTTCACCAGCACCTCTTCGCGTCACTGCGAGGAAGTCGTCAATGCCTCCAAGCAGGGCGGCGCTTCCCTGAACATTCTTTCCGGTCTGGTGGCCGGCAACTTCTCCGGTTTCTGGCTGGGCATGGTGGTCATGCTCCTGATGTTCATTGCCTACATGGTGTCGAAGCATGCGGCCGTTATGGCGATTATGCCGGCGGCTTTCACCTTTGCCGCTCCCGTGTTTGCTTTCGGTCTGGTGGCTTTCGGTTTCCTGGGCATGGGCCCCGTGACGATCGCCGTGGACAGCTTTGGACCGGTTTCCGACAATGCGCAGTCCATTTATGAACTGTCTTTGATTGAATCCCGCTCCGATGTGAAGGATATCGTGAAAAAAGAATACGGCATCGCTCCCGATTTTGAGCTGGCCAAACACTTCCTGGAGTCCGCCGACGGCGCGGGCAATACCTTTAAAGCTACGGCCAAGCCCGTGTTGATCGGCACCGCCGTTGTCGGCGCCACCACCATGGTGTTCGGCATTATCATTCTGCTCGAAGGCCTCTTCGGCAATGTCGTCGCCAAACTTTCGCTGGTTCAGCCGGAAATCATTCTGGGTCTGCTGGCCGGCGGCAGCGTTATTTACTGGTTCACCGGCGCTTCCATTCAGGCGGTTGTCACCGGCTCCTATCAGGCGGTTGTGTACATCAAGAAGAACATCAACCTGGACAAGAAGGAAGCCTCGATCAATGACTCCAAGGAAGTCGTCAAGATCTGCACCCAGTATGCGCAAAAGGGTATGATCAACATCTTCATCGTGATCTTCTTCATGTGCCTGGCGTTCTCCTTCTTCAACCCCTACTTCTTCATCGGTTACCTGATCGGCATCGCCTTCTTCGGCCTGTTCCAGGCGATCTTCATGGCCAATGCCGGCGGCTGCTGGGACAACGGCAAGAAGATTGTTGAAGTCGACCTGAAGATGAAAAACACCCCGCTGCATGAAGCCAGCGTTGTCGGCGACACCGTCGGCGACCCCTTCAAAGATACCTCTTCGGTTTCTTTGAACCCGATCATCAAATTCACGACGCTGTTTGGTCTTCTGGCAACGGAAATTGCGGTTGCCATGACGAACACGAATTTGAAATTGGGTCTGGCGTGTGTCTTCCTGTTCATCGCTCTGGTTTTCGCGTATCGTTCTTTCTACTCCATGAGAATTTCCGCTGAAAAACTGGGCTAATCAATCTACCCTTTAACGAAAAAGGCGCTCCCGAAACGGAGCGCCTTTTTTTTTCTGATTTTTACCAAACCCTCGTGAAGGCGTAAGAATGGCGGCGCGGATAATGCGCCCCGGGCCGGTGTTTACTTTACATTTTGCGGCTGTCGTACGCCCAGTGCAGGAGCGCCTGGCGTTGTCTGCGGCGGCAGTTCAAATCGCCGGCGGGGCAGTGCAAGATGAGCTGGGAGACATGTCGTTGCATGGCCTTCCAGCGTTTGATTTGTCTTTCGTCATCGGGGCAGCGGCGGCCCAGAAAGTAGCGGCAGTACCACTGAAACCAGCCGCGGGGATCGTCGGGATGAATCCAGCCTTTGGCCACCCAGTAGGAGAGGGGCTTGGACGCGTTGACGCCGAAGCAGTTGAGTGTCGGGTCATGGCGTTCGGGAGAGAGTTTGGCTTTGGTAAACCACGAGGCCGGGAATTCTCCGCGGCAGTCCGTCATGTATTTTCCGCCGAAGACGCCGATTTCCAGCATTTGTTTGGGCGTCAGTTCCGGCTTGAATTCCGGGGCAAAATCTTTTCCGGCCGGTTTGGTCAGAAAATAGCGGTAGTTTTTCTGCATCCGGTCGTTGACGATAATTTCTCTGGGCTTCATACGGACCTGCAACCAATCAAAACGGACTAAGGTTGGCCAAGCTGCTGTTTGATGTCATGTTTATCCCTGTCCGTCCGGACGCGCCAGATTTTCAAAGGTGGTAAACCGATCCAGGAACGCAAGCTTCACCAGACCGGTCGGGCCGTTTCGCTGCTTGCCGATGATGATTTCGGCAACGCCCTTGTCCGGGTTGTCATCGGATTTGTTGTACACCTCATCCCTGTAGATAAAGGCGATCACGTCCGCGTCCTGTTCAATGGCGCCGGATTCCCGTAAATCCGCCATTTGCGGCCGCCGGTTGGGGCGGTCTTCGACCTTGCGGTTGAGCTGGGATAAAGCAATGACGGGCACCTTGAGCTCCTTGGCCAGCGCCTTGAGCGAGCGGCTGATTTCGGAGATTTCCTGCTCGCGGGAATTCTGGTTGCCCTGGGCGCGCATCAACTGAATATAGTCCACGACGATCAGGCCCAGGTCGCAATCCGCTTTCAGGCGGCGGGACTTTGCTTTCATTTCCAGAACGGTGATGGCGGGGGTGTCGTCAATGTACAACGGCGCTTCGGAGAGCCTGCCTGCCGCCGCCGTCAGCTTCGGCCAGTCGGTTTCGCCCAAGAATCCTTTGCGAAGCCTTTGTGAATCAACCCTGGCCTCGGAGGCGAGCAGGCGGAAAGCGAGCTGCTCCTTGGACATTTCCAGCGAAAAAACGGCCACCGGCGTTTGTATTTCCATCGCGGCGTGCTGGGCGATATTGAGAGCGAAGGCGGTCTTGCCCATGCTGGGGCGTCCGGCGATGATAATCAGATCGGAGGCCTGCAGTCCGGAAGTCATGTCGTCGATTTTGTCGAATCCGGTGGCGACGCCGGTGATCAGTTCCTTGCGGGTGAACAAATCCTCGATGGCCCGAAAGCTTTCCCGGACGATATCTTTGATCGGATAAAAAGAGGTCCGCACCTTGTTTTCGGAAATTTCAAAAATGCGGTGTTCGGCTTTATCCAGCACCTGATCGACGTCGGAGCCCGTCTCATAGCAACTGTTGATGATTTCGGTGGCGGATCCGATCAGGCCGCGCAGAATCGCCTTTTCCTTGACGATCTTCGCGTAATTGGCCACGTTGGCGGCCGAGGGGACGTTGTCCACCAGCGACGCCAGGTAGGCGATGCCGCCGACCGAATCCAGCAGGGCCTTATCCTTCAGGGCGTTGCCGAGCGTGATCAGGTCCACCGGCTCATTTTTGTCGGCCAGCTGCTCAATGACGGAAAAAATCTTCCGGTGAGCTTCGCTGTAGAAATCATCCTTGTTCAGGATTTCCTGCGCCGCATTGACGGCGCTGTTCTCCAGCAGAATGCTGCCCAGAATGGACTGTTCGGCCTCGAGATTCTGAGGCGGCAGCTTGTATAAGGAAGGATCGATGTCTTTCATGATTCTTCGCCGACAACATTGATCTTGATTTCCGTTTCAACACCCGAGTGGAGTTTGATGCGAACCTTGAACTCTCCCAGGGATTTGATCGGCTCATCGTGCACAATCATTTTGCGGTCGATGGGGAAGCCTTGGTCCTGGAGAGCGGCTTCGATGTCTTTGGAGGTGACCGACCCGAAAATCTTGTGCTGATCGCCCACTTTGCGCGAAAGTGTCAGCGTCACCTGGCTCAGGCGGGAGGCCAGATCCTGTGCGCCCTCCTTTTCTTTTTGCGACTTTTGCAGAATATTTTTTTTGGCCAGTTCAAAGGCTTTGATGTTTTTATGGTCCGCCTCAACGGCCAGACCCTTTGGAATCAGCAGATTGCGGGCGTAGCCGTCGTTGACTTTGACCAAGTCTCCGGCTTTGCCCAGGGAAGGCACGTTTTGTATTAAAATCACCTTCATGGTCAAACCTCCTGTCAGGAATGCATCGTCAGTCTGTTGTCCGGTCTTTGCGGAGATATTTGCGAAAATCAACCCAGAGATTAAAGAATCCCACGGCAGCTATTGCTATCATAAGCATTTGTTGAATCGCAATTAAAAAATAAACCAAAAAGCGGAAAAAAGAGGAGATGTTTCGATGTTGAAAAAAGAAGCTAACAATAGCAAGGCCTTGCAGAAAATAAATAAATGACGCGACAAGAAAAAGATTGACGCCCGAAACGCGGACGGGGGCCATCGGAACGGCGCTCATGCCTCCCGCGGCAATAAAAACCCAGACCAGCCAGGCGGGCGCGCTCCATTCGGAAAGCTTCGAAAGCTGGGCCGGCAAAATACCGCGGCTTTTCAACAGCCTGCCCGCGGCAAGCAGATTGATCCAGACGGTGAAGACGGCCGCTAGGACGCAAAGGGCGGGGAAAATCATCGTGAACAGCGAAATCATCTGCGGCTTGCTGTTGGTAATGGATTGAATTTCTTCATTATTCAGAGGCAATCGGCTGTAGAATTGAATATTGATTTCCACCGCTTCCTGAATGTGTTTTTCAACCAATTGCCAGGGGGTTATGGAAAGCTGCACGCCGCCGTAAATAAAATAGAAAGCGATTGCGCCCACCAGGAGAAGCGACGGCAGAAGGACAACCTTTTCGACGGAGAAGCGCTTTTGGACGGTCCAGAACATCAGCATGCCGGCGAGCCCGGCCGCCGTCAGGGCCGTGACCGGAGCTGCCGCATTCAAGGCCCACAGGAAGACGGTTACGGCGCAAAGCGAGGCAAGAAAGGCGATGAGTGTTTTTCCGAAATCGGCAAGGTAGCACAGGACATACAGAACCAGCGGGAGAAACAGCAGGAAAAAGAGTCCGGCAAAGGGAAGCAGTGAGGCCGCCAGAAAAAACGTGATGGTGACGAGCAGACGGAAAAACGAGTCATGAAAAAACGATAAATTCAATGTTGTCACAATAACGGCCTGCGATGAAAATAACGGTCATGATGCCGATGGACGAAACGATGTGCCGGGCCAATAAAAACCGGCCGGTTCTTCATTCAAAAGAATAAAGCCGGCCGGCGGTTGTAAAACAGGGTTATCTGCCTTCCGCGGTGACAAAAGGCATAATGGCGATCGTGCGGGCTCTTTTAATGGCCACGGTCAGTTCTCTCTGGTGATAAGCGCAGTTGCCCGTGATTCTTCGGGGCATGATTTTGCCGCGTTCCGTGACAAAGTTATTGAGAATCACCGGATTTTTATAATCAATCTTCACGTTGGAGTCCGTGCAGAACCGGCAGAATTTCTTTCTGTGGAAAAACTTTCTCTGAGGCGGACGGGAGGGTCTTTCTCCGTTGGGTGCAGCCATGATCATTCTCCTTTCGGTGTATTGTCTTCCCGGGGCTGGGCTTTACGGAAGGACGGCCTCGCAGGTCTTGTATCCCCTGCCGCCTTTTCCTCTTTCGCGGCGGCCGTGTTGTCCGTTTCGATGCGGATCTGTGTGCGTTTTACTTCCACCACGGCGATTTCGGCGTCGATGCCTTCACGGGTTAAGGCGCCTTCTTTGGTGACCGTCATGAATTTCAGAATCCGGTCGTCGATTTTAAAATTTCTTTCCATTTCGGCCACGATGGAACCGTCGCCGGCATAGTCGATGTAAAAATAAAATCCGTCTTTTTGTTTTTTGATTTCGTAGGCCAGCCGCCGTTTGCCCCATTTCTCAGCTTTGGCGATGACCCCTTTTCGTTCGGTGATGATGTTGGAGGACCGTTCCATAATGGCGGTCAGGTCTTCTTCCGACACATCCGTTTTGACAATAGCGATGACTTCGTATCTCTTCAATCTTTCCTCCTTTCGGCTCTAAAGCCCCCGATTCAGTTCGGGAGCAAGGGGAGTCCT
>JAQVQT010000128.1 GCA_028701435.1 Smithellaceae bacterium
CGGGACTTCCCGGTCGTTGTTGTCAAAGACTTTCATTTCCATGCCCTTCATCGGTCTCCCGATGGAGCCGGGCTTGATGACCGACAGGCCGACATTGGTGGAGTTGTTGGCGCCCGCCTCCGTGAGGCCCCAGCCTTCGGCGATCTCCATGCCGAATTTATCCTTGAACTGCTTCCACGTATCGAGCGACAGGGGGGCCGAGCCGCAGACCCAGTGTTTGACGGAGCGGATATTATATTTGGCGTGGTCGGGAAACATCAGCATGTAAACGAGCATGGTGGGAACAATGGGCACCGACTGAACTTTATACCGGTCGATGTTGGCGAAGACCTGCTCCAGATTAAACTGCCTCATGATGATGACTTTGCCCTTGAGGCGCAAAAACGATCCGTTCATCATGGCCACGCCAAAGGAATGGCAAAGAGGCAGCATGGCAAGCGACACCAGGTCCTGTGGAAGCCGGGTGGATTCCTGCTGCCGGTATGCGGAGAAAGCCAGCCCCGCGTGGGTCAGCATAACGCCTTTGGGAGTGCCGGTGGTTCCGGAGGTATAGATGATGGCGGCAACGTCGTCGTCCTCGGTCTCTACCGTCTCCAGGTCATCGGAACTTTCCCCGACAATCTTCCCGAAAGAATGGGTTCCCTCCACCTCCTGATCGGCGGCCATGATAATGTTTTTGACGGTTCCGGATTGGTTTTGAGCCGTCCGGACCTTGTCCAGATACTCCGGAGACGTAATGACGGTGTGCACGCCGCTGTCGCGGTAAATAAAATTGATTTCTTCCTGGCCGACCAGGTAATTGATGGGCAGGGCGACGGCTCCGATTCTCCAGATGGCCTGAAACGCCTGAAAGACTTCCGGACAGTTGGGCATCTGCATGATGACCCGGTCGCCCCGGGATACGCCCAGCCTTTTGAGCGCGTTCCCGAATCTGCGCGCGGCGCGGTCCATCTGCACGTTGGTGATCTCCCGACCCTCAAAAATGTAACTGACGTGCTCGCCGACCTCCAGATTCTTTAAGGCCAGTTGTGCAATGTTCATCGTCAATCCTCCTGCGTTGAATGCTTAGAGAATGCACAAGTCATTCCATTTTGTCAGGGCTTCGGCCGCCCCTGCTTCACAAAAAAAACGCCGTCCCGGCTCTTTCCCGATCCGCCGGCTCTCTTACGGCCGCGCTGAGCGCAGCGCCGAAGCCGCGGTCCCCTCCTTTGGCCAGCCGCCTGTTTATAAAATATACGGTTATGAAACAAGCCGTATAGTTGATATACAGATCTCCGTCCCCTCCCGGGCAAACTGAAAGGTGGCATATCACATTTGCGCCACAATAGCATAATCTATTGAGAACGGAAGAACACCGGACAGACCCGGCGCCCCCGCCTGGTGAAAAAATCGGAAAATGACTGGCATGCTATTTGCTGTAATCCATAATAAGCCACCTATGCGGCAAGGAGTTTCGTATGACAGACCACAAAACCATCCCCGCTCATCCCGTCAGCATTCAGGACAACACGTTCCGGGACGGCCATCAGTCCATTTTCGCAACCCGGATGAAAACCGAGGACATGATTCCGATTGCCGAGGAAATGGACCACTGCGGCTTCTGGGCCATGGAAGTGTGGGGCGGCGCGACGTTTGACGCCATGCACCGCTTCCTGAATGAAGACCCGTGGATGAGGCCCAGAATGCTGAAAAAGTACATTCGAAAAACGCCCATGAGTATGCTGCTGCGAGGACAGAACCTGGTGGGGTACCGCCACTACGCCGACGACGTGGTGCGCGCATTCGTCGATCAGTCCTGCGAAATCGGCATTGATATTTTCCGCTGCTTCGATGCGCTCAACGACTTCCGCAACCTGGAAACCTGCGTGGAACGAATCAAGGCCAACGGAAAGCATTTTGAAGGAGCGGTTTGCTATTCGCTGACGGAAGGCCGCCTGGGCGGAGAAATTTACACGCTCGACTTTTATGTAAAAAAGGCCAAAGAGCTCGAAGCCATGGGCGCGGACACCATCTGCGTCAAGGACATGGCCGGACTGCTTTCTCCCTACGACGCCTTTGATCTTTTTTCCGCGCTTAAGAAAACCGTCCGGGTCCCCCTGCATCTGCACACGCACTATACCAGCGGCATGGGCAGCATGACCTACCTGAAAGCCATCGAGGCCGGCGTGGACATCATCGACACCTGCCTGTCCCCTTACGCTCTCCGAACCTCCATGCCCGCCTGCGAGCCGATCGTGGCCGCCCTGCAGGGGACGGACAGAGATTCGGGGATCGATCTGCCTTCCCTGCTCAGGCTCAGCGAGCATCTGGAGAGCATCGCCCCCCAATACAAGCACCTGCTGGCCGACCATAAACTTTCGATGATCGACAACAATGTTCTGGCTCATCAGATTCCGGGCGGCATGATTTCCAATCTCGTAAGCCAGCTTCGGGACATGAAAGCGCTGGACAAAATCAACGACATTTACAGGGAAGTGGTCCGGACGCGAAAAGACATGGGCTGTCCGCCGCTGGTGACGCCGTCGTCACAGATTATCGGGTCCCAGGCCGTGCTGAACGTCCTGTTCGGCCGCTATGTTCAAATATCGAAGCAGCTCAGGGATCTCGTTTTCGGGCTGTATGGAAAAACACCCGTGCCCATTGACTTGAAGCTGACCGCAAAAATACTCAAAAATTATAAACGGGGACAAACGCCGATCACCGTGAGACCCGCGGACCTTCTGCCGCCGGAAATGGAGAAGGCAAGAGAAACGATCGGGCATCTGGCGCGAAGCGAAGAAGACCTGCTGGGCTGGATCCTGTTCCCCCAGACGATGGAGAAATACCTGCAAGCCAAATACGAAAACGTCGCTCCGGCCAGGAAGGCCGCGGCAGGGTGTTGAAAGGGCGGGGATGAAAACGATGCAAACGTACGACGGTTCAGACAGTGAATTTCCCCGGGGGCTGGAACTGCTTCACGATCCGGCCCTGAATAAGGGAACGGCTTTTACCGCGGCCGAACGCGAGGCGCTGGGCCTGCAGGGTCTGCTGCCGCCGCGCATCTCGTCCCAGCGGCAGCAGGTCGAGCACGTGATGTACAACGTCCGGCGCAAGCCCAATCCTTTGGAAAAATATCTCTATCTGATCGGCCTGCAGGACCGCAACGAACAGCTTTTTTACAAAGCGCTCGTGGACAACCTGGAAGAATTAAGTCCCCTCGTGTACACCCCCACGGTGGGGCTGGCCTGCCAGGAATACAGCCATCTGTACCGTCGTCCCCGCGGCATCACGCTCACCCGCTACGACCGCGGCCGCATTCGGGAGGTGCTGCTCAACTGGCCGCACCGCAACGTCCGGGTCATCGTCGTCACGGACGGCGAACGGATTCTGGGACTGGGCGATCTGGGGTCCAACGGCATGGGCATTCCCGTGGGAAAGCTGTCGCTCTATACGGCCTGCGCGGGCATTGACCCGGCGGCCTGCCTGCCCGTCATGATCGACGTCGGCACCAACAACAGCGAACTTTGGAGCGACCCGCAGTACATCGGCCTGCCGGAGCCGCGGCAGGAGGGAGAAGAATACGATGCACTGATCGATGAATTCATGGAAGCGGCCGAAGAGGCCTTCCCGAACGTCATGATCCAGTTGGAAGACTTCGGCAATAAAAACGCCTTCCGCCTGCTGGACCGCTACCGTGACCGGCACTGCATGTTCGACGACGACATTCAGGGCACCGCGGGCGTCACGCTGGCCGGGCTTTACTCCGCCTTGCGCATGATTAAGGGAAAAATTACTGAACAGCGGATTGTGTTTCTGGGCGCGGGAGAAGCCGCCCTGGGCATCGGGAATCTGGCGGCCTCGGCGATGGTCCGGCAGGGGCTTGCCGAAGAAGAAGCCCTCGGCCGGTGCTGGTTTGTGGATTCCAAAGGACTCGTCGTTGCCGGCCGCGAGGATCTGAGCCGACACAAGCGCCGCTTTGCCCATGATTTTCCATTTCACCGCACGCTCGCGGAAGCGGTGGAAGCCGTCCGGCCGACGGCCCTCATCGGCGCGTCGGGACAGCCCGACACCTTTGGGCCGGAAATTCTGGAGGCCATGGCCCGTCTGAACGAACGTCCAATTATTTTTGCGCTTTCCAACCCGACCTCCCGGGCGGAATGCACGGCCGAGGACGCCTACCGCCACACAAAAGGGCGCGCCGTTTTTGCCGGCGGCAGTCCCTTTCCAAAGGTGGAGATGGACGGTCAAACGTTTGTGCCGGGGCAGGCCAACAACGTTTACATTTTCCCCGGCGTGGGCCTTGGCGTCATGGCCGTGAAAGCGACCCGTGTGACGGACGGAATGTTTGCCGCGGCGGCCAAATGTTTGGATGAGCAGGTATCGAAGGACGACCTTGAAATGGGGAGAATCTTTCCATCGCTTGCGCGCATTCGCGACGTTTCGGCCGCCATCGCGCTGGCCGTCGCCAAAGTCGCTTTTTCCGAAAAACTCACCGCGATGAAGGAACCGTCCAATTTACCGGGCTATATCAAGTCACTGATGTATGACCCCGTTTATTCGTCGTATGTGCCGGCAAAAAAACATGGTTAAAAAAGACCGGCGGAGGTATGATTCATAAAACTGCACAGGGAGAGAAAGCAATGGAAAATGTCGTGTTTATCAGCTGCGCGCGGACACCGATCGGCGCGTACGGCGGAGCGCTTCGGGATGTTCCCATTTACCGTCTGGCCAGCGTGGTCCTGCAGGCGGCCGTCAAAAAAGCGGGCATTGAACCGGCTCAGGTGGACGATGTCATCATGGCGTCTGCCTATCAGAACGGCGAATGCGCCAACGGCGCGCGGATGGCCGTCCTGGACGCCAACTGGCCGGATACCATCCCCGGCGGTATGATTGACCGGCGCTGCTGCTCCGGCCTGGAAAGCGTTTATTACGGCGCGCTGCAGATTCAAACCGGCAACGCCGACCTCGTGATCGCGGGCGGCATGGAATCGATGAGCCAGGGCGAGCTCTACATTCCCGGAGACGTCAAGTGGGGACTGGGCGGCAAGAACCATGAGAAATACGGCTTCATGCCGCGCGGCCACGGGGCGCTGGCCATGTGGGGCATTCCCTTTTACGACCGCATTCAGCGCGGCCGCGTCATGAGCCAGCCCATCTGGCGCTACGGGGAGCTCAGCTCCATGATGACCTGGGCGGAAGCCGCGGCCAAAAAAGAAGGCATCACGCGCGAAGAAGCGGACCGCTGGGCGCTGCGCTCGCACCAGCGTGCGATTGCGGCGCAGGATGCGGGGAAATTCACCGATGAAATCGCTCCGGTCTTAACGGGCAAGGATAAAGCCGGACAGGAGATTCATTGCAAAACCGATGAAGGCCCCCGCCGTGAAACCACGCTGGAGAAACTGGCCAAACTCAAAGCCGTTTACAAGGACGGCGTTTGCACGGCCGGCAACTCTTCGTCGGAAAACGACGGAGCGGCCGTCGTCATTCTCGCTTCCGAAAAGAAAGCCAGAGAGCTGGGAATCAAGCCGATCGCCACCTACCGCTCCTGCGCGGTCGCGGCCACGGACCCGACCCTTACCTACCCCGCCGTTCCGGCGGCCGTCAACAAGGCGCTGGGGAAAATCGGCAAGACCATCAACGATATGGATCTGATCGAAGTACAGGAGGCCTTTGCCGTGCAGTGCCTGGCGGATTCGCGTCTGGCGGGGCTTTCCGACGAACAGATGGACGC
>JAQVQT010000129.1 GCA_028701435.1 Smithellaceae bacterium
ACCGGGCCAAAAAGATTGCTTTTGAGTCCCTGAAAGACTGCGTGGATAAAAAAACGGAATTTCTTTTCAATCCGACCGGAGAATGGAACGCCATCAATTCCTGCAGCGCCGCGGATTCCGGCGTCACAGGCCGCAAGCTGGTAGTCCAGTTTTACGGCGGATATCCGGGAGCGCAGTTGGGCGGCGGCGCGGTGGTCAACAAGACACCCGAAAAGGTGGACTGCTCCGCGGCTTTCGGTGCCCGTCATGTGGCCAAGAATATCGTGGCGGCTGGCCTGGCCACCAAGTGCTCCGTTCAGTTGGCCTATGCCATCGGGATTGCCGATCCTTTCTCCATTTACGTGAACACCTTCGGCACGGGCAAAATTCCGGACGACCGGCTGGAAAAAATCATCAAAGACCTTTTTGATCTGACGCCGGAGGGCATGATTGAAAAATTCAATCTGCTGGACGGCAACATTTACCGCAGGATTCCCCGGACCTTCTTCATGGATGACTACCGCTGGGAAAAAACGGATATGGCCAAAACGCTGCAAAAGGCCGTAAAATAAAATGGTTTCCAACAGGAGAAAATTGTGATCCCGAGATACTCAAGAGAAAAAATGACGGCGATCTGGAGCCAGGAAAACAAGTACGCCAAATGGCTGGATGTGGAAGTGGCGGCCTGCGAGGCGATGGTGAAGCTGGGCCTCGCGCCGGCCGCGGCGGTGGAAAACATCAAAGCCAAAGCGGTGATCAACGTGGCCCGCATCGATGAAATCGAAGAGGTCACAAGGCATGACGTGATCGCGTTTGTTTCCTCTTTGACCGAGGTGATCGGCGAAGACGGCCGGTTTATTCACATGGGGCTTACCTCCTCGGATGTTCTGGACACGGCGCTGGCCGTTCAGCTCCAAGAGGCGTCAGACCTTCTTCTGGAAGACCTGGATCAACTGTTGGCGGTTCTGAAAAGACGGGCACTGGAGCATCAAAAGACTTTGATGATCGGTCGGTCGCACGGCATTCACGCCGAACCGATCACCTTCGGTCTGAAGCTGGCCCTGTGGTATGCGGAAATGCGGCGCAACCGGGCGCGCCTGGAGCGCGCGCGCGAGACCGTCTCCTGCGGCAAGATTTCGGGCGCCGTGGGCACGTTTTCTTTTGTGGATCCGTTTGTGGAAGAGTATGTCTGCAAAAAGCTCGGCCTGACTCCGGCGCCGGTCGCTTCGCAGATTGTTCAGCGGGACCGGCATGCGGAATTTTTCTCCACGCTGGCGATCATCGCGTCGTCGCTGGATAAGTTCGCGCAGGAAATCCGCCTGCTGCAAAGAACGGAAGTGCGCGAGGCGGAGGAGTATTTTTCGCCGGGGCAGAAAGGGTCTTCGGCGATGCCCCACAAGCGCAATCCGGTGCTCTCGGAGAATATCTCCGGGCTTGCCCGCCTGGTGCGCTCCTACGCCATAGCCGCGCTGGAAGACGTCGCCTTATGGCACGAGCGCGACATCAGCCACTCCTCGGTGGAGCGGGTGATCGCGCCGGACGCCACCATCGTGCTGGATTTCATGCTGGGGCGCTTTACCGGTTTGATGGACAAGCTGGTGGTGTATCCGGACCGAATGCTCGCCAATCTCAACATGACGCACGGCGTGATTTTTTCGCAGATGGTTTTGCTTTCGCTTGTTGAAAAGGGAACAACGCGCGAAGACGCCTATGCCATCGTTCAGGAAAACGCGATGAAATCCTGGCAGGAGGGCATTGAATTTCGCAGCCTTCTCGGACAGGATGAAAGGGTGCAAAAGCATCTGAGCGCCGCCGAGCTCGACGCCATTTTCGACGTCAACCATTTTCTGAAGCACCTGGATTTCATTTTTCAGCGGGTGTTTGAAAAGTAAAGAAAATGCAGCGGGGAAAGGTCGCGTGACCTCGCGTGACCTCGTGTAACCTTCAGGTTATCAGGTTATCAGGTTATCCGGTTATGAAAACCGTTCCCCGCAATCTTATTTTTTCGCCAGAATCGTATCCTTCAGGAAGTCACCCTTCGTTTCGGGATAATCCATCGTGAAATGCAGGCCGCGGCTTTCCTTTCGGGCCAGCGCGCTCTTCACAATCAGTTTGGCCACGGTGGTGATGTTGCGAAGTTCGATCAGATCTTTGGTGACCTTGTAGTTCCAGTAGTATTCGTGAATTTCCCGCTGAACCATGTCGATCCTGCGTTCGGCCCGCGCCAGACGTTTGTCCGAACGGACGATGCCCGCGTAGTTCCACATGCACCGGCGGATTTCATCCCAGTTGTTGGTGATCACGATATTGTCGTCGCTTGCCGAAGTGTCGCCGGGGTCCCAGGGGGGGATCGGCGCGGTGCTCAGGGGGGTCTGCCGGAAGGATTTGGCGATTTTCGTATAGACCCGGTGCGAATAAACCAGCGCTTCCAGAAGCGAGTTGCTGGCCAGGCGATTCGCGCCGTGCAGGCCGGTGCATGAGACTTCACCGCACGCGAACAGATTGTCGATGGAGGTTTTGCCGTAGTGATCGACCGCGACGCCGCCGCAGATGTAATGGGCCGCCGGGGCGATGGGAATCGGGTCCCGGGCCATGTCGATGCCATACTCCAGGCATTTGTTGTAGATGTTGGGAAACCGGTTCAGGAGAAATTCGCGGCTGTGGTGCGTGATGTCCAGAAGGACGTATTCATCGCCGGACTGCTTGATTTCGTTGTCGATGGCCTTGGCCACCACGTCGCGCGGCGCGAGGCTTTTCATGGGATGATATTTTTCCATGAAGGTCGAACCGTTTTTTAATTTCAGAATACCGCCTTCGCCGCGCACGGCCTCGCTGATCAAAAACGCCTTGGCTTCCGGATGGAAAAGGCAGGTGGGGTGGAATTGGATGAACTCCATGTTGGCGATTTTCGCGCCGGCCCGGTAGGCCATGGCAATGCCGTCGCCCGTGGCGATGTCCGGATTGGTGGTGATCAGATAAACCTTGCCCGCGCCTCCCGTCGATAAAATGGTATATTTGGCGCGGTAGGTGTGAATTTCGTCCCGGTTGATGTCGAGCACGTAGGCGCCCAGACAGTTGACGGTTCGCCCCTCGGGGTCTTTTTGCAGAATCAGGTCGATGCCGATGTGGTTTTCATGAATCTGGACGTTTTTCAGCGCGGCGACTTTTTCGTGCAGCGCCCGTTCGATTTCCTGGCCGGTGAGGTCTTTGGCGTGCAGCACGCGGCGGCGATGGTGGCCCCCTTCCTGACCCAGATCATAAAGGTGGGGAGGCTCTTCCGATTTCGTGAAATTGACGCCCCATTCGACCAGTTCCCGAATGCGCGGCGGCGCTTCCCGAACGACAAATTCAACCACGTCCTTCCGGCAGAGGCCCGCGCCGCATTCCAGCGTGTCGCTGATGTGCTCTTCAAAGCTGTCGGTCTTATCCGTTACCGCGGCGATGCCCCCCTGGGCATAGTTGGTGTTGGATTCCGATTTTTCTTTTTTGGTGACAATGGCGACCGTTCCGAGCTGCGCCACCTTGATGGCGAGGCTGAGCCCCGCGATTCCGCTGCCGATAATAAGGAAGTCCGTTTTTATTTCCATGAAAGAAGAGCCAAACCATTCCTGCCGCTAAAAGTTTGTTTACAAATGTCGGGGGCTTTTATATAAGCCTTTTTTGCGGTTTGTAAAGAAAATTATGACAAAGGAGTTCTCTTGTTCGTTTTAGGCATCGAATCATCCTGCGACGAGACGGCGGCCGCCGTCGTTCGGGACGGAAAGCTGCTCTCCTGTGTGATTGCGTCGCAAATCAAGGACCACAGCGCATACGGGGGCGTAGTGCCGGAGCTCGCGTCGCGCAAACATATCGAGGCGATTGTTCCCGTGATTGAACAGGCCCTTCGGGAAGCAGGCGCCGCCTTTCGGGATTTGGAAGGCATTGCCGTCACCCGCGGCCCGGGTTTGATCGGATCGCTCTTGGTCGGACTTTCCGCCGCCAAGGCGCTGGCCTATGCGCTGGGCATTCCGTTTGTCGGCGTTAACCATCTGGAGGCGCACATCATGGCCTCTTCGCTGGGGGAGAAAAAACCGAACTTTCCGTTTGCCGCCCTGGTGGTTTCCGGCGGCCATACCAATGTGTATTCGGTGAAAAATTACCATCAGTTTGCACTGCTCGGCCAGACAAGGGACGATGCGGCCGGAGAAGCGCTGGACAAGGCGGCCAAACTGCTTGATCTGGGCTATCCGGGGGGCGTCGTGATCGACCGCATGTCCAGGGACGGGAGCCCCGAATGTTTTTCTTTTCCCCGGGCCATGAAGGATTCGCCGGATTTCAGCTTCAGCGGACTCAAAACATCCCTTTTGGTCATGATGAAGAAGCGGGCAAGCAGTTTTACCGAAGCGGAGCTTCCGAATGTCGTCGCAAGCTACCAGGAGGCGATCGTCGATGTTCTGGTGGAGAAAACGCTCAGGGCCGCCCGGGAAAACAATCTTGATCAAATTGTTGTTTGCGGCGGCGTTGCGGCCAACAGTCGTTTACGCACGAAATTCTCCGAAGCGGCGATTCGAGAAGGCGTGGAGCTGTTTTTCCCGCCGATGATTTTGTGCACGGACAACGCGGCGATGGTCGCCGCCCTGGGAGAGATCATGCTGGAAAACGGCCGGAGCGATTCCCTGGACCTCAATGCCGTGTCCCGCTGGCCCCTGGTTTCCTTGTCTTCGGCCAAAACGGGCGGGGCTGAGAAAACATGACGACGCCCGGAGAAATTCTTCACCGATACGGGATTCGCCCCGATAAAAGACGCGGACAGTCGTTTCTGACGGATCTCAACACCATCCATAAAATCGCGGCCGCCGGAAAGATCACCGGGGAAGACATTGTCGTGGAAATCGGCGCTGGTTTCGGCGTTCTGACCAAGCAGATTGCGCGGCAGGCAGGCCGGCTGATCGCGGTGGAAATTGACCTCAAACTGGTGGAAATCCTTCGAAAGGAGCTTGCGGATTTTGAGCGAGTGGAGATTTTTTCCGGCAATATATTAAAATTTGATTTCTCTTATATATCAATGCAATACAAGTCAAGGCTTAAAGTGGTCGGTAATGTTCCGTACAACATTTCCAGCCCCGTTGTTTTTCACCTGCTGGCGCACCGGTCGGCGATTTCCGAATTTACGCTGATGCTGCAAAAGGAAGTGGTTGAACGACTTATCTCTCCGCCGGGTCATAAATCATACGGTGTGCCTTCCGTTTTGCTTCAGATGTATGCGGAGGTGGAAAAGCTTTTTGATGTATCGGCCAACTGCTTTTATCCAAGGCCGAAAGTTGAGTCTTCCGTCATTTGCGGAACGTTTCGCAACAAGCCGCTCGCTGAACTCACCGACGAAGTGTTTTTCAGCAGGATTGTGAAGGCGGCATTCGCCCAGCGCCGGAAGATGCTGTTCAACAATTTAAAAAATGCGCAAATTCTGGAGAAAATGTCCGGGGCGGAAATTCAATCCGCTCTTGATGAAGCCGGAATCGACGGTAAACGGAGGGGCGAAACCCTTTCTGTAGAAGAGTTCGCGAGACTGGCCAACGCCCTGAAAAATCAATTGACGAACGGCCGGTGAAGGATTAATTCTGTGCGCAGGCCGGTTTGACGCGGAAAAGACATGAAAAAAAAACATCTATATATTGAGACCTTTGGCTGTCAGATGAATGTTCACGACTCCGAGCAGATGGC
>JAQVQT010000010.1 GCA_028701435.1 Smithellaceae bacterium
TAGATTTCCATATCCCGCGGCGAGTCGTCCGGCTGGAGAATCAGGCTGTCGTCGATGACCAGCCGCTCGGGCGTTCGGACGTCCGGGTACTCCATCCCGAGATCGCGCGGATCGGTGAAGCGGCCGGTGATGACCGCCGCCGCGGCCGTCTCGGGGCTTACCAGATAGATGTCGGCGTCGAGCGTGCCTGACCGTCCGAGGAAATTCCGGTTGGAGGTTCGCAGCGAAACCGCGCCGGATTGCGGGCTCTGGCTGTTGCCGATGCAGAAGCCGCAGGCGTTTTCCATAAGCCGCGCGCCGGAGGCGATCAGGTCCGCCAGGTAGCCGTCGCGGGCGAGATTGTCCAGCACCTGCCGCGAGCCTGGGGCCAGAATAAAGCTTACGTTCGAATGCGCGACTTTGTCTTTGAGGATTTTGGCGACCGTCACCAGGTCCTTGTAGGAGGAATTGGTGCAGCTCCCCAGGCAGACCTGCTGGACGGGGATGCCGCTCAACGACCGGACCGTGCCGATGTTTTCGGGGCTGTGCGGTTTGGCTGTAAGCGGTTCGAGCCGGGACAGGTCGATGGTCACGACACGGGCATACACTGCGTCCTCGTCCGCTTTCAGTTCGATAAAATCCGCTTCCCGCTCCTGGGAGCGCAGAAATTGCCGGGTCATCTCGTCGCTGGGAAACACGGAGGTCGTCACGCCGCATTCCGCGCCCATGTTGGCGATGGTGGCGCGCTCCGGAACGCCGAGCGCCGCCAAGCCTTCACCGCCGTATTCGAAAACGGTTCCGACATTGCCTTTCGTTGAAAAAATTTCCAGCACTTTGAGGATGACATCTTTTGCGGAAACCCAGGGCGGCAGCTTTCCTTCCAGGTTGATTTTTACCACGGACGGGCAGGTGAGGTAAAAAGGCTCTCCCGCCATCGCCTGCGCGACGTCGAGTCCGCCCGCGCCGACGGCGATCATGCCCAGCGCGCCGCAGGTGGGTGTGTGGCTGTCGGAGCCGATCAGCGTTTTGCCCGGACGCCCGAAGCGCTCCAGGTGGACCTGATGGCAAATTCCGTTCCCGGCGCGCGACAGAACGATGCCGAACTTATTCGCGACGCTTTGCAGATAGCGGTGATCGTCCGCGTTTTCAAAGCCGATTTGAATCGTATTGTGGTCGATGTAGCTGACGGAAAGCTCCGTGCGGACCCGGGGAACGTTCATGGCTTCAAACTGCAGATAAGCCATGGTGCCGGTGGCGTCCTGGGTGAGGGTCTGGTCGATGCGGATGCCGATTTCCTCGCCGGGCGCGAGATTGCCGTCCACCAGATGTTCGGCCAGAATTTTTTCCACGATGTTTTTTCCCATTGGTTCTTCCTTACGGCAAATTGCAATTATCCCAGTTAATTCAGCAGTCTTTCACCCATTCGATACGGGAACCGGCAGGATTGTCCTCATATAATAAACGGCCGGGATAAGCAACCGGCAAAAACGGCCCATAAAAAAAGTTTATCCGGTATGCGTCCTTTTTGATTTTACTGAAATAGGTCGGCAGATCCCTCCCTGTGAGACATTACCAAAAATCCGCTATAAAAAATCGTGACGGCAGTCTTAAAAAAGGTTTTCCATCCGAACCATTTTCTAACAATTTCAATCGGAACGATGGTCTTCAGGTCTCTTGGCGCATAAATCACCTCGAATCTTTCCAGCAGGAAACCGTAACTCTCTGTGGAAAGAGAGAGCCCGGTAAATCGGAGGGGGATGCTGAACGTTATTTAAAATGGAAGTGAATCCCTTATTCAGGTTATATGCTTCCCTTTTGTCGCCATCATAAATCCAGCGTGTTTTACGCTCTTGACGGCTTTTAATTTCTGATAGAGTTCTTCAATATCCTTCGATTTCCCCTTTGTAACAATAATTTCAAAACAATTGTGATGATCCAGATGAATATGCTGGCTGGAAAGAATGCAGGTATGATAATCATGCTGAACATCAAGCACTTTTGTGACCAGTTCTCTTGTATGATGATTATAAATAAGCGTGATGGCTCCGGTCACTTCCTTGTTTTCCGTCCATTCCTTCTTGACCAGTTCTTCCCGGATCATATCGCGTAGAGCTTCAGAGCGGTTTGTGTATTTTCTTTGTTTGATATGCCGGTCAAATTTTACCAGAAGATCTTCTTCCAGTGATACGCCAAAACGAACGAGTTTGGACATAATCATCACCTCCTTAAACTATTGCATGGCATCAATACAGTAATCATTACTCTAAGATCAATTTATTTTTAACATTATCATTCCATCCGTTGATCGACATTTTCATATTCAGCACAATCATTTAATCCAATATCCTGATGTTTAAGCATGATGGTTGACAGGTCATATGTGATGTGGCACTATTATTCAACTCGTAGCACGATTCAGGGGCGTCTCGCCTGCGTTTCATGAATCAGACACATGGAATCATCGTATCTCCATCGAAAGGATGTCATGAAGAAACGTTATCTAGTCTTGTTTTCGCTGTTTTTTGTCGTAACTTTTCTTCAATATCCTGCAGGGTCCGCCGAGGAGAAGACCGAAGCACCTGTCCGCATGGAGGAGGTGGTTGTTGTGGCATCGCCGATTATCGAAGGAAACCGTGTCAGCAATACGGGGAATCAAGTGACCACCGTCAGCCGGAAACAAATTGATGACTTAAACGCCCAGGATCTCCCTTCGGCTCTGCGCCATACACCCGGCGTCGTGATCTCCCGCCATAATTATGTGGGAAGTTTCGGCGGCGGTGACGGAGGCGCGGTATACATTCGAGGCATGGGCAGCTCCCGCCCCGGCGCGGAAATTCAAATGCTTGTGGATGGTGTGCCCAAATATGCCGGTATTTGGACACACCCCCTTCTGGACATCATGAGCGTCGACATCGCTGATAGAATTGAAATCTACAAAGGCGCACAGCCGGTCCTCTTTGGGAATATGACGGCGGGTGCCGTCAACATCATCACTAAAACGCAAAAAAAAGACGGTTTCTCAACCAGCATTTTCGGCTCGGGAGGCTCTTACAACACATTCATTGAACGTTTTGAGCACGGTGGCAAAATAAAAAGTACGGACTATTATCTGCTCCAAAGTTTCAAACAGTCCAGCGGACATCGGGATCATGCGGGCGGAGAACTTCAGGATTACTTTGCCCACATGGGTCATGATATTTCCGAAGCCTGGAGAATATCGATTACAGCCAATGCGACCCACAACTCCGCCGATGATCCCGGCCCGGAAAATCGCCCTCAGGAAAGGCAGGGAACTTTTAAAACAGAAGACAATCTAGGCATTGTCAACCTGTCGCATGTCTATAACATCGCAAAAGGCGATCTGAAGTTTTACTGGAACAACGGCAAAGCAAGCTGGAAGGATCAATATGATCTAACGAATCTTTTTCATTATGACACCATTACGAAATTTGACAATTACGGCATTCGTGCGCGTGAAGTATTCAAGCCCTGGACCGGCGGTGCGCTGACGACGGGAGCCGATTGGGACTGCACATCCGGAACCGTCACCATCGACCGGGAATTGCCCAGACCGGACAGCTACTTTTCTCGTGATACATTCAGAATACTGTCACCCTATCTGTCGCTTGGTCACGAATTTAAGCTGATGCAGCAATGGATTCTGATCCCCTCCGTGGGGGTTCGTTACTACGACCACAGTGATTTCGACGACCGTTGGGCTCCGCAGGCAGGTCTGGTGCTGAAAGATCCTTTGACGGATATTCATCTGTTCTACGGCAGAGGAGTCAATTACCCAGGGCTTTATGCAGTCGCCCAATCCAACATGTTATGGGGCGGCAATTTACGCTGGAAAGACCTTGCCCCCGAAACTGTCGATCATCTGGAAGCAGGCATCAGCCACTTTTTTGGTCAGAAAGTTCGTGCCGATTTGACATGGTTCCATGATAAAGGAAATAATAGGTTAATCATGATTGCCAGTCCGGCTCCGCCTCATTACGAAAATATTGGAAACTTTGAAACGCAAGGCCTGGAGGCAACCCTGACCGTAAAACCAGTTCGGAACCTCTCCCTGTTTACAGGTGGCACCTGGATTTATGAACGCTCTCCGGACAATCTGCCTTATGCGCCGGAGTGGACAGCGTCGGCAGGAGGCAATCTGCGCCTTTTCCAGCATTTGAAAATAAGCCTGGATACTACCTATCAGGACTCCCAGTACGTCGCCAATAATCGCACCCTGAATTATGGAGGAACCAGCATTGCAAAAATTGACGGCTTCTGGATTTTAAACGGCAAGATTAGCTGGGAATTTAAATGGCCGTCGCCCAGGTTAACCGGCGATATATTTCTGGCCGGAGAAAATCTGACCAATGTAAGTTACGCTTATAAAAAGGATTATCCTATGCCCGGCATTAACTGCCTGTTGGGAATTAATATTAAATTCTAAAATGATAAGGTGAATGTAAATGCAAGAGGTTAAGATTGATTTGGCAAGGGCAAAATTCTTCGATGAATTATCAGGTCGCTGGGATACCCAAGGTCCGTCTCCCGAACCGGAAATTGTGTTGGCCTTTCTTCGGAGGCTGAACATTGATTCAGAGAAAACCGTTTTGGATGTAGGGACAGGGACCGGTTTTCTCCTTCCGCATATTTTTTCTTTTCATCCGGCCAGGGTGATTGCCTTGGATTTATCGGCGGAGATGCTGTCCATATTGCGGAGTAAATATTCTTCCAGATTTGGCGCCAACCTGGAGATTTTGCAGGGTGATGTCCATTGGCTGAACCTGCGCGATGCCACGGCGGATATTGCGGTCTGTAACGGTGTTTATCCGCATTTTCACGACAAGTCGTTGGCGTTGTCTCAACTGCATCGCGTGCTGAAAAAAGGGGGCACGCTGGCCGTCAACCATTTTGCCGGCAGACAGTTCATCAACAGCATTCACGGATCATCCTCCCACGACCTGATCCGGCGGGACCTGCTGGACCCGGCGATGATGGTGTCCGAGACCATCGCCTGTCATGGATTTCATGTAACAGAATGGCGCGATAACCCCACGGAATATTATCTGATCGCGGAGAAGATATGACGAGGGAAGCAGTCGTTGAAATTCATGACCTTGTTGCCGGATATGGCCGTCATCAGGTTCTGCAACAACTTGATGTAACAGTACGGCGTGGAGAGGCTCTGGGCATTGCAGGCAAAAACGGAGCGGGCAAAACAACTTTATTCAAGGTCATTCTGGGGTTACTGGCGCCCATGGAGGGCAATGTGAGCGTGCAGGGACAAATCCTGAACACTCCCCGCGTTCGCAGGTTGATGAGATGTCAGATTGGATATGTGCCTCAGTTGCATACGCCGGGGAAAATGCCGGTTTCCGTTCATGATGCTGTTCTGATGGGACGATGGAGCAAAGGGTTTGGGTTTCTTAAGCGCCCGCGCCCGCAGGACCGCCAAAAGGTAATCGAAATTCTTCAGGAAATAGGGCTGTCGCACAAGGAACGACAGGATGTGCGTCTTTTATCCGGCGGAGAGCAGCAAAAGGTGTCCATTGGGCGCGCGCTGGTTCGTGAAGCACCCATCCTGCTTCTGGACGAACCCAGCACCTACCTGGATCACTCATCGCAGTTGGAAATTATCGAGCTGATCAGATCCGTTCGCTTGAAGTATCGCCTCACTCTGATTATGATCAGCCATGATCCGGAGCATTTGGAGGGGATGAGTGACCGCATCCTTTTGTTAAAGAACGGCCGATTGGAAGAGCGATAAATGACCTTATTTGATTTCCTGACCATTCCTTTGTTTCAAAAGGCCTTGACTGCTGCTTTTCTGTCCGGTGCGGGTCTCTCTCTACTGGGCGTGGTCATTTTAAACCTGAATCTGACAACAATCCGTTTTGCCCTGATGCACATTGCTTTGCTGGGCGCGGCCATTGCGATGGTTCTTGGATTTTCTCCTCTTACAGGAGCCATGGCTGGGATTATTATTGCGTCATTGTTGCTCGGCCCCGCAGGCGATTTTCTAAACATGGATACCGGCGTCAGCGGTGTGCTTTTTATGACCGGGTCTCTGGGGCTTGCATTTCTGATATTTTATAAAGCCGGCGTTCCGGCGATGGACGCTTTTGCTCTTTTTTCCGGCAGCATCCTGGCCTTGACCGCGCTTGAAATATGGGTGATCGGAGGGCTCGCGGTTTTGATCATTTTGATCTTCTTCCTCTTTTACCGCGAGATTCAGATGGTGTTGTTTAATCAGGAATTGGCCGAAAGCCTCGGGGTTCCGGCCAAAGAAATTCGCAATGCACTTTTGCTGCTGACCGGATTGGCGATTGGCGTCAATATCCGAATGGTCGGTGTTTTGCTGATTGACGCAGCGGTTCTGCTGCCTGCAGTGGCGGCGCTTTCCATCGCCAAAAGCCTTCGTGGCGCTTTGCTGCTTTCCGCCTTTTTCGGCATGGTTTCACAGGTGGGAGGCGTGGCTTTTTCAATGATTTACGATTGCCCGAGCGGCGCCAGCATCACGCTGGCCGCGGTGCTGATGGTTTGCCTCGCCGCGATTTACGGGCATTTCGTAAAGTCTATCAGGAGATGAAAAAACCCGTGAATGCGTTTAAAAAATTGGCTTTCTTTATTTTGTGTTTTTTCCTGGCCGGCATCTGCAACGCACCGTCCACCAGTGCGACAGGAGCGGAAGATAAAATCATCGTTGTAGCCTCAACCAGTTGGACGGGCGCCATCGCTGAAGCAGCCGGCGCTGATGAGGTCCGCGTACTGGCGCCGTTTGAATTGAAGCACCCCCCTGAATATGACTACCGGCCGTCGGATATCGCTCGGCTGCGTTTTGCGCGTTTGCTCGTTTATGGCGGTTATGAACCATTTGTAAGAAAGCTTGCTGTTGCCGCAGGAGTTCCCCAGGAGAAAATGGTTGTCATCGTTACCAGTAACGACCCGGATAATTTGAAGAAACAAGCAAGATGTCTGGCTGAAAAAATGGGGACGCAAAAACGGGAAGTTGCCTGGGAGAAAGCATTCAACAAGGTATTGGCGGATATTAAAAAGCAAGCCCCAAAAAATAAAATCAGCCAAAAGAGGGTGTTGGTGCATAAATATCAGGCCCCCTTGGTCAAGTGGCTTGGATTTAATGTCATCGGTGTCTTCAACACGGAGGAGTTAAGCCCGAATAAAGTAATGGAATACGCCATGATGAAACCTGACATGGTCATTGATAATTTTCATAATCCCCAAGGGAAGCCGATTGCCGAAATCGCCAAGTGTGATTATGTGGCAATAATCAATTTCCCTTCCGCCAATACTCGTACGCTGATTGAATTACTGAAGGAAAACGCGGCCAAACTGGGCGTGAAAAGATAATTATCGCAGAAGATAAAAACAAAACTATCTGTAAAAAAAAGAGGCGTTCAAGACTCTTTTTTAAAATCCTTTTGAAAGACAAAGCGCCGTCAGGTGCCGTCATTTTCATCGAGGCCTTTCAAGCGCACGGCCCGCTGGAATCTTTTCTGAAAATAGGGGCGATCCAGGCTGTCGATGCGGACGGCCTTTGCCTTGTAAGAGGCATGCACAAACTCGTTGTTGCCGATGTAAATGCCGACATGGCCGATCGGTTTCTTGGTTCGGAAAAAAACCAGGTCTCCTTCCACCAGTTCATCGCGCTTCACCTGCATGCCGACCGTGGATTGTTCGCGGGCGGTGCGGGGCAGGGTAATGTCGAAAAACTCATACATTTTCCGGACAAAGGCCGAACAGTCAATGCCCTTGACGGTAGCGCCGCCCAGACGATACGGCGCGCCCAGAAAACCGGTTGCCACCCGGATGAATAGCTTTCTTTCGTCGGCGCTGCCCCATTTGCCCAGGAGTTCCTCGCTTACTTTTTCTTCACAGGCGATCTGGCCGGATGGGTCGTCCGTCAAACCGTCATCCTCTTCTTCCAGTAAATCCTCCTCTTCTTCGGCAGGCGCCTTCGTGATCGGCTCCTCTCTGGGGATCATCAGCTTCCGTCCGGCGCGAAGGGTTTTGGTGCTGACATGATTGAGTTTGGCAATCTGCATGACGGGAACGCCGGTTTTTTTGGCAATCAGGGGAAGCGTGTCGCCTCTTTTGACGATATAGGATGAAGTGGGTTGCGTTTTTGATTTTGCGGTGACGGGGGGTGAAGATTTTTTTTCTTTGATGCTTAGAATCTGACCGGATTTTACGATGTTGCCGGTCAAATGGTTGGTTTTCTTGATTTCCGCGACACTGACGCCGGTTCGTCTGGAAATGAGGGAAAGGTTTTCGCCTTTTTTAACTTTGTACTGAAGCGCGTGGGCATCGACTTGAAAACAGAGCAGCAAGAAAAGAGCGAACAATCCCCAGGAAATCATGGTTCGCCGTTGCATCATGAAGTACCTCCTGTTTTGGCGGGGGGAGCCCCATTTTGTTAACGGTGCACAGATTGTGGATCGATGGAGCTAATATTTGTATATCTAAAGATATTTTACTGCACACAGAAAACGAAGGTTCACAATTATAAAGACAATTTATCAACTTCGTACGCATTCCCTTACTAAAAATGGAAGGGCATGTCAAATTTATTTTGCAATCTTTTTCAATGAGGTATAGGAAGCGGCAAACGAAAAAAAAGAGGACATTCCGTTGACGCAAAAGTGGAAAAAGATAATTTTATGGAGTTTTTTGGCTGTTGCCGTTTTTTTTGCGGTGGATGCCGGCCGCTATTTTTTTTATCCGAACGTGGCCGGTCTCCAGAAGAATCGTCCCGGCAAAACCGCCTTCATGGAGTATCGGGAAGAGATTTGGAAGGAAAAAGGCATTCGTAAAAAGATATCCGTATCCTGGGTGCCTCTGTCGGGGGTGTCGCCTTACGTAATAAAGGCGGTGATTATTGCCGAGGATGATAAATTCTGGTCTCACGAGGGGTTCGACTTTGACGCGATGCAGAAGGCGCTGGAAAAAGACATTAAAAAGAAGAAATTCAAGGCCGGAGGCAGCACGATCTCCCAGCAACTCGCAAAGAATTTATATCTGACGCCGGCGAAAAATCCGGCCCGAAAAATCAAGGAAGCCATTTTAACCTGGCGAATTGAACGGCAATTGAGCAAGAGAAGGATTCTGGAGCTCTATTTGAACGTGGCCGAATGGGGGGACGGCCTGTTTGGTGTGGGAACCGCCGCCCGCCGATATTACGGAAAATCCGCCGCCGGTCTCGGCCCGCGTGAAGCGGCCCAGCTTGCCGCCGCTCTTCCCAATCCGAGGCGTTTCCGTCCGGACGGCAGTTCAAGGTATGCGGCCAACCGGGCGGAGAGAATTTATCAGATCATGGTGCGGCGCGGCATCGTCATCGAAGAATATGACGAAGTTCTGAAGGATGAAAGCGGAGAAGAAGAAAAAGCTCCTGAACCGGTTTCGACGGAGCCGGAAGCCTCTACCGCCGTTGAACCGGCGCGGACGGAAGCGCCCGAGCCTGCGGTTCTTCCCTGAACTGCCTTAAGCCGCAGGCGGCCGGGGCGTAATCCCTGAAGAAAATCAGAACAGTCCTGGACGGAAGGGAGACTTCATGATGCGGCCCGTTTACCTCGATTACAATGCCACTACTCCGCTGGATCCGGGCGTGATCTCCGAGATGCGCCCCTTTCTGGAGATGGAATTCGGCAATCCGTCAAGCTCCCACTATTATGGCGCGGGGCCGAAGCAGGCCGTGGCAAAAGCAAGGCGGCGCGTGGCGGAGTTTCTGAACTGTCTTCCCGAAGAAGTTTTCTTTACGTCCGGCGGGACGGAATCCAACAACTACGCCATCAAAGGCATGGCCCGTGCGCTGAAGGACAGAGGCCGCCACATCGTCACCACCGCCTTTGAACATCCGGCGGTGCTCGAGGTGTGCCGGTATCTGGAAGGCGAGGGGTTTGAAACGACGCGCGTGGCCGTGGATGAGCGGGGTATGGTCGATCCTGAAAGGATCCGGCAGGCTCTGCGCTCCGATACGATCCTCGTCACCGTCATGCACGCGAACAATGAGGTCGGAACGATCCAGCCCATCGCGGATATTGCCCGCCTGGTAGGGCCGCGAGGAATTGTGATGCACACCGACGCCGCCCAGTCACCGGGAAAAATCCCGGTTGACGTGGCGTCTCTCGGCGTGGATCTGCTGTCCATCGCCGGCCACAAGCTTTACGCGCCCAAGGGAATCGGAGCCCTCTACGTGCGAAAAGGCCTCGCGCCGGAGAAATTCTGCCACGGCGCCGGGCAGGAAATGGGCCGCAGGGCCGGAACGGAAAATGTGGCGGGCATCGTCGGTTTGGGCAAAGCCTGCGAGATGGCGTCCGCAAGCCTGGCTGAAGATTCGCTCCGCATGCGGGCGCTTCGTGACCGGCTTTATGAGGGGATTGCCGGACGCACGGACGGCGTGCGTCTGAACGGACATTCCGAACATTGCCTGCCCAACACGCTTAACCTGTCGTTTCAGGGATTGGATGCCAACCGGCTGCTGGAGGAAATCGGACGGGATGTGGCCGCATCGGCCGGCGCTGCCTGTCACGCCGGTTCGGTTGCCGTTTCCCATGTCCTTGAAGCCATGCGGGTTCCGGTTGAATGGGCGCGGGGCGCCTTGCGGTTTTCCCTGGGGCGCATGACCACCCCCGGGGATATTGACCGGGCGGTGGACGCGGTGGCGGCGGCAGCGGCCGGATTGCGGAAAGGGGCGAAATAAATGCAAGCAGCCGGCGCGGGAAATTCTTTGCCATCCAACGGCCTGAAGGATCCGGTCTTGACGGCCGACGCGATCAAGGAGGAAGCCCGCCGGCTTGGGTTTGACGGCTGCGGGATTTCCCGCGCGGAAGCGCTTCCGGAAGACGCTCTCCGCCTGCGTTCGTGGCTGGATCACGGGTATCATGCCGGAATGGCCTATATGGAAAGGCAACCAGAGAAGCGGATTGATCCGAACCTGCTGTTTGAAGGCGCCCGTTCGGTCATTTCCGTTCTTTTGAATTATCGTCCGCCCAAAATGCAAACCGATCCGGAAGCGCCGGTTTTGGCAAAGTACGCCTACGGGAAAGATTATCACGTCGTTGTCAGGGAAAAACTGAACCGTCTGCTGAAGAAAATTTCATCCGGCATCGCGCCGGTTCGCGGCCGGGCGTTTGTGGATACGGCGCCGCTGCTCGAAAAGGCGTGGGCCGCCCGGGCGGGGCTGGGGTGGATCGGCAAAAACACCTGCCTGATTTCACCGGGGAAAGGCTCTTTTTGTTTCATTGGAACGCTTCTGATCGATATTCCCCTGCAATATGACCGTCCCATTGCCGATCGTTGCGGCGACTGCACGCTTTGCATCGACGCCTGCCCCGCGAAGGCCATTGTCGCCCCGCGGACGCTGGATGCCGGCCGCTGCATTTCCTATTGGACGATCGAAAACAAGGCGGCCATCGGAGAGGCGTTCAGGAATCGGCTGGGCAACCGCGTGTTCGGCTGCGATATCTGCCAGGATGTCTGCCCTTGGAACCGCAGCGTCGCCCCGCACCATGAAAAAGATTTTGCCCCCCCGCCCGGATTGCTTGAAATGACCCGCGCGGACTGGTTCAGCCTCAATGAGGAACAATACGGGAGAATCTTTCAAAACTCCGCCGTGAAGAGAATTGGATTTGAAGGCTTGAAAAGAAACCTCGAGTGCATCGCGGGGTGATCCGGACGCGCAGATTGATGAAAACGGAAGTGTAACGGTCAATGGTCAAGAATAAACGGTCTGTCGCCCAAATACCCTTTTCGCTTGCCTGAAAGCGTTTTGAATACATCTAAGGCTTGTGAAAGGTTATGACAAAACTCGCCATCGGCTCAAACAGTTGTCATTACTGATCTTTCATTGTATTCATCGAGTGCCCTGAAGAATGCATCGATGTTGCGCAGCGGCGTCCCCGGCGGCACATCGCACCCGGACGAGAGAACGAAATTGGCATGACCGGATGTTTTCAAAAGCAGGTTCGTCGTCGCCCGGCGGATCTCTTCCTCCGTCCCGTTTTTAAGAACGCCCGCCGGATCAATGTTTCCAAAAGCAAGGATGCCTGGCGGGACCGTCTTCAGAACCTGCTCCATGTCCACGGCGTTCCCAAAGTGCATTCCCATCGCTCCGGTCGATGCCATCGTTTCGACATGACGGCTGACGCCGCCGCAATTGTGCAGAATAACCATAAAATCATCGTCCTGCACCGTGTCGATGATCGTTTTTATATACCGGGACGAAAACTCGTCGCAATGAGCGGGAGAGATCAGGCCTGCCGCGGGCTCGGCGATGACGATGCCGTTGACGCCGCTCTCCTTGAAGGCCCTGGCGTAACCACGGAGAAACTCCGTTGATTTTTGCAGCACGACGTGGAGCATTTCCGGTTCGGCATGGACGTTCATGAGCGCGTCGGTCATGCCGCAAAGTCTGCCGGCGAGAGAAAATGGACCAATATGACAGCCAAAGACCGGCCTGTCGGCAATCGTTGCCGCCACTAGCGCGGCCGCCTCAAGAAATTCACCGGTGCGTCCGCTGCCGATTGAGGGAATGGTGAGGGAATCAGCGCTTTCGGCGTTCTTCACGATGCTCCCTGTGATCGTCGGGGGTTCATTCTCTAGGCGGCGTACTTCACTGCCGAAGGCTTCCGCCTCCACCGAAAGATCCATGGCGGTTATGGAGGCGGCCGACGGGTAACGCCGGGCTAACGCCGTTACGCACTCAGCCTGCAATTTGCCGGACTGCAGCATGTCGTGAATACTGACCCGCGTCAGTTCAATTCCGGTGTACATCATCAGCGGAAATGCCCGCCGGGCATCGGAATAAAGGATGTCACGGATCCATTCCCGCATGTTTTGTTTCATGGTCGCCTCATCTTTCAATGATTTTATGCCGAAGCCACGGACGGTTCCGCAATCGAATCCAGTATCACCCTTCTCAAGGTTGCGGTTACAGGCCTTATCCGATCAAGCGCTTCACAATCTCTGACGCGCCCGAGGCGTCGGAGGCGTATCCATGCGCGCCGATTTCGTCGGCAAAAGCCTGTGTAACCGGCGCCCCTCCCACGATCACCTTGACCGTTCCGGCAATTTCTGAAGCGCGCACAGCCTCCATCACTTCCTTCATGTAGGACATGGTGGTGCTCAGGAGCGATGAAAGCGCGATAACCTGGGCGCCGTGGTTTTGCGCCGCCTCTATGAATTTCTCTTTGGGCGCGTCAATGCCGATATCGATTACATCGAAACCCGCACCCTGGAGCATATAGCAGACAATATTCTTCCCGATATCGTGAAGATCTCCCAGCACCGTGCCTATGATGATCGTGCCCTTCGTCGGCACCTTTTCCTGAAGAAGAATGGGCTTGATGATCTCGAGCCCTGATTTCATCGCCCGCGCGGCCATGAGCACTTCGGGCACAAAGACCTCATTGTTCCGGAATCGGATGCCGATGGAGCTCATTCCGGCCACAAGGCCGTTGTTGAGAATATCGCTTACACCGATCCCTTCCTCCAGGCATTTTCCCACCAGTAACCGGACTTCGTTATTTTTTCCATTCTCGACATGTGCCGCTATTTCTCTTAAGATTTCCATGACCAATTCCCCTGTTCATCATCGTTATTCCCGGCAGCGGCATGATCTTTCCCGCCAGGCATTCTTCTTCCTCAGGATTTTCTTGCCCCGTATTTCTTCGCCGCCTCAAACATGGCGATGCAGTTGAGCGGATCCACTCCGGGGTGAAGTGAGTTGGAGTCGCACAAAATATAGCCGCCTCCCGTTGCCGCGTCGGCAATGGCCTGCCGCACCGCCTCGTCAACTTCTTCCGGAGTGCCGTCGGGAAGAAGGTCAACGCAGTCAATGTTGCCGATCAGGCAGAGCCTGTCGCCGCAATACGCCTTTAGCTTTTTAAGCTCCATCCCCGCTTGCGGCTCGAGGGGATTGAGCCCGTCGTATCCGGTCTCGATCATGATATCCAGAAGAGGCCACAGATTGCCGTCACTGTGGGCGACGGCTTTCAGTCCCATCCGGTGGGCTTTTTCGACCAACTCCGTATTGTAGGGTTTGATGAATTCCACAAACTGCCGCGGTGAAATGAGCGGGGAATGTTTGTCGGCAATGTCGTCTTCCACCACCAGGACATCCAGGCCGGCATCGACAAGCATATCGAGCTGTTCCAGGCTGTAGTCGGTGACCATGCGGGCGACGCGATGAACGAATTCGGGATGATCGTACATTTGGATCATCAGGTTCTCCATGCCCATAAGACGCCACGAGCGAACAAAAGTGCCGCGCATCAGCCAGAAGAGAGCCTTTTCTCCTTTAAAGCGATCCCGTCCCAGATCGAGCAGAAGGAGATGGTTCCGGTTGGGGCGCGGAGGTGTAAAATGGTCGATGTCGCCGGGATTCTGAACGGGATGACCTGTGGCTACCGGAAGACCGTGAATGCTCCGGGTGTAGATGACCCCCCAGTCGTCCGCGACATGCTCCGTATCCACCGTTTCCTCATGGCCGATCTCAAACGAGGTGAAACCGTCTATGCCGAAGTGCTCGTGAATCAGGAAGAGCGTGTCCAGAAGCTTTCCCTTTTCGCGGTCGTTCATCTCGCGAAATTCTTTCGGGTCCGGAAGACCGTCGGTGATGTGTCTGCCGATACCGATGATTGGCGCTTCGTTAATGCCGTGAATGTAAACCGGCACTTGGTCGGGTTCTTGTATGCTCAACGCGGCCTTGATACGTTCCCTGCCGTTCATACGCAATACCTCCATGTAAAGTCACCAACAAAAATATTATAGATAAAACACAATAATTTCAGATTCTTTTGCAAGCCAGGCCGATGATAACCGCTGCTTTGCAATTCATTTTTAAAAAAGTGTTTGACAAAACAGTAACGTTGTTCATAATCGAACAGTGTTCGATTGTCAATATTTTATGTTTGGCTTGAAAAAATACCTTGCCGTTGCCGGGAGGCGCCGCAGTGCGCTTTGGCAGGAGGTCGGTTAAAAGTTATAGAAAAAGGTGCAGGGAAAAATGGAGCCAGGAAAACTGAGGCAAAGGGGAAAGGACAAGCGGCGAAGGGCGATCCTTGAAGCGGCGCGGGGCCTGCTTCTGGAAAAAGGCATTGACGGTGTTTCCATGCGTCAGATAGCCGATATCAGCGAGCTGGGGCTCGGAACGATTTATTCATACTTCTCCGGCAAAACAGAGATATACGCGACCCTTTCCGTTGAGGCGTTCGACCTCATCCATGAAAGCCTCGCGGCTGCCGTCTCTCCGGGCGCCTCGCCCCAAGACAGAATCCGGGCAATCGGTAAAGCTCTGCTCGGGTTCAGCGTAAAACACAAGGCCTATTTCGATTTTCTGGATTACTTTGTTTCGTCATCACGACGAATGTTCCCGGTGCAAACAAAGATTCACATTGACAAGCACGGGGAGAAAATGCTGGCCCCGCTCATCGAAGCGATCGAAGAGGGAGTGAAGATCGGCGTTTTTAAACCCGTCGATGCCAAACAGTATTCGTTGATTTTTCTGGGGATGCTCCATGGAATCACCCATCTTCGAAAACTCCAGGAAACCATGCTAAAGGGACACCGGTTTGATGAACTATACCATCAGGCTGTCGGGTGCATCCTCGACTCCCTTTGTAGCAAGCAGTGAACAGACCTTTTTCCAAAGTAAGTCAGAGGAGATTTCTATATGAAAGAAGATTCCTTTCCCGGCACTTTTACAAAACAGCAGGCGTATTTCATTTTTACTTTGCTTTTCCTGCTCTACATGTTCGACTATATCGACAGGATGGTCATCGTTTCCCTTTTCCCTTACATAAAACAGGATTGGGGACTCTCGGACGCACAGTGCGGCCTGATGGTGTCGGTCGTCTACTGGTCCATTCTCCTGTTCACACTGCCTGCTTCTTTCGCGATCGACAGGTGGAGCAGAAAAAAAAGTATCGGGATTATGTCGGTGTTTTGGAGTCTGGCTACACTGGCCTGTGCCGCGGCAAGCAACTTCTGGCAGCTCATTACGCTGCGTGCCTTTGTCGGCATCGGAGAAGCGGGATACGCTCCGGGTGGAACAGCGATGATATCGGCCATCTTTCCCGTCGAACGGCGGGCGCGGATGCTGGGGATATGGAACGCGTCCATACCCCTGGGGAGCGCGATGGGCATTGCTCTCGGTGGATTGATCGCGGAGCATTTCGGATGGCGCTATGCCTTCGGGATTGTTGCGCTGCCGGGCATGCTTGTGGCGTTCCTTTTCTTCCGGGTAAAGGATTATAAGACCGTTGACCTGCAAAAGGGGAACTTCACTTCTTCGCCGCGACACACGGACGGAGCTCAATGGAAAGCAGTGCTCCTGCACATCGTCCGAATTAAATCTCTGCTGTTTAATAATCTTGCCTTCGCGGGAAATGTATTCGTCACCGTCGCCCTCATGAGTTGGCTTCCCAGCTATTTCAACCGCATGGAAGGGCTGGCGATGAGCCAGGCCGGTGTAAAGACCAGCGTTGTTATGCTGATGGCGATCGTCGGGGCGCCGCTTGGCGGTTTTCTTGCGGACCGATGGTTCCGCGTCAGGCCCAACGCGCGGCTGCTCTTCGCCGCAATTTCATCCCTGCTGACGGCGGGTGTTTTTTTTCTGGCTTTTACCGCCTTCACCGGTAATGTCCAGTTTGCGGTTATGGTGGTGGGAGGGATACTCGCCGTGGCCTTTGTGCCCGCATCGGTTGCCGTGACGCAGGATGTGGTCCATCCCGGTATTCGCGCAACATCGCTGAGTATCTGTATCATTATCCAGCACATCCTCGGAAGTTCTCTGGGACCGCCGGTCATCGGGTATCTTTCCGACACCTACGGGATTGCTTTCGCGATGAAGACGCTGCCGGTGTTCAACCTGATAGCTGCATCGTTTTTTCTGATGGCATCCTTCTATTACAACGCCGATGCGGCAAAGGTGATTGCCATTCAGACGCAGGTAGATGATTAGGGCGGGTGTCATCGCAAAGAGAATCCGTTTTTTGTGATTCCGGTAAGCTTCTTATGCAGGCACATGCAAAATGAAAAAGGCAAGCGAAACGGCAAAGGTGCTTACGTATCGCTTTTCGTTTAATGAACTGGCGATCACACAGTCAAGACTCGAATCTCTGATGGGCTATGATCCCGGCGCCATGCCTGAGCCCATCACGCCAATCCTGAACGAAATACTTTCCCTCGCCGGAAATTATTGCGATATCCGCGCCGGGTTGATCATGAAAGATAATCTCCATTTCAGCAAAGATGCGCACCTTTTATCCGTGGGCAAAGTTACATTCAACCTACAAGAAATTGTGTATGGTCAGTTAAAAGGGGCCGGAGAAATAGCCGTATTTGTATGCACCGCCGGGCCGGGAATCAGCGATTGGTCCAGAAAACTTATGACGGAAGGCGACCTCACGACAGGCTATATGGTTGACATCGTTGGCTCAGAAGTTGTGGAGACGGCCATGGACAGGGCACAAACGATGTTTGCTCAACAAATGAACGCATTAGGATTAAAGATTACTAATCGGTATAGCCCCGGT
Source organism: Smithellaceae bacterium (assembly GCA_028701435.1). GTDB lineage: Bacteria > Desulfobacterota > Syntrophia > Syntrophales > Smithellaceae > UBA8904. The sequence goes on from JAQVQT010000010.1 coordinate 17,529, forward strand.
TATTGCGGATGGGATGTCTCCGAACAGCACAAACTATTTTCTTTATTACCCGATCATTTTTGCGGCGTGCGATTGTCCGATGCAGCCCTCATGTCCCCGATAAAATCAGTAAGCGGAGTGATTGGAATAGGAGAAAATATTCAATATCATTCTTACACCTGCAATATGTGCAACAGCCAAAATTGCCCGTATCGTAACAGAAAGTCGCAAAGGGGTATGGCCCAGTGAGCGGGTCCTGAGCTCTGGGGAACAGATGCGTTAGCCCGGCTCCTGTAAAATCTTATTCCGTTCCATTTCCACCCGGAAGCGGCAGGTGGAATCGCCTTTGACCAGCAGCTTGCTGAAGCCTTTCGGCTGAAATTTCGGGTTCAGGCTTTCCATCATGCCGCACATCGAGGCGTCAAGCAGAATCTCGCAAAGCTCGGGTTCTTTGGACCAGATGCCGGCCACGGGGCAGGTGTACACCTCTTTTTCAAACGCTTCCGGCGTGGTTTCAAGATAACCGTGCCAGAAGTTGGCGAAGGTGTCGTCCATGCAATCCTGGAGCTTGGGGAGGCCGCCGCAGTCCGCCATATCCTCCGGTTTGGAACCGGAGCGTTTCATCCACATGTTGGCGCTTTGCCGCCCCATGGCATGAAATTTTTCTTTCATGCGTTGAACGTATGCTTCGCCTCCCACCTCCTTGCCTGTTTCATAGGCCATGACGACATACAGGGCCAGGACCTGCGTCCAGTTTTTGTAACGTTTGCCCATTTCCTCTTCGCTGACCGGATAGTTTTCATAAGCGGGTTTTTCTTTCATGATTGGCCCTCCCTCCAGTTTTGTTTGAGTGTCGGAGACGAATCAAATTCGCACGCCCTTGCAGTACCGTCAGGTCGCGCCGGTGTTCATTTTTCCGCGTCTTTCGTAATACTCCCGCACCGCGGCCAGGGAGCGTGCGGCCCGATCCGGGTCCTGATAAACGGGAACGCCGCTATCCAGCAGGGCGCGCACCATTGTTTCCTGAAGGCTGCGATAGGTAAACCCGACAATCGGCTTGTCGGGGTGGCGTTGGGTGAGGCTTGCGAACTTCTGCGCGTAATCGCCGATCAGCTTGTCTGCCTCCGCGCCGATCGCATCCTCCGCAATGCCCATTTCACCCAGAATGCGTTCGAGAAAGATTCCCGGCGAGACAAAATAAGCCAGAAGCATATCCGTTTCGCGGTCCGAAAGGAGAATATCCGGAATATTGAAATAGTCATCCGCGTGATTTTTGCTGAAGGTCATATCCACCGGATTGGCCGTGCTGGCGGTTTTGGGGATCAGCGGTTTGAGCTTCTCCACGGTTTGGGGCGACAGGCGCGGAAGCGCCAGTCCCGAGCGTCCGCAGGAATCCGCCGCCGTGGCGCCGGGCCCGCCGGAATGCGTCTGGATGACGATCCGGTTTCCCCCGGGCCGGGGCAGGGTTCCCAGAGCCAGCGCGTAATCAAACAGCTCGGCAAGAGTATGGGCGCGGATAATGCCGCACTGCTTGAAAATTCCGTCATAGATTTCATTGGGGCCGGACAGGGATCCGGTATGGGAAAGTCCCGCCTGCTTTCCCGCTTCCGATCCGCCCACGTAAAGAGCGACGATGGGTTTGCTGGGCGTGATGGCTTTTGCGATTTCCACGAACCGGCTTCCGCGGTTGATGCCTTCGATATACAGGGTGATGACCTTGGTGTTGGGGCAGGCGCCCAGATATTCCAGGCAGTCCACGATGTCGATGCTGGCTTCGTTGCCCACGCTCAAGGCCGCGCTGAATCCCATGCCGTGCCGATGGAGGTAATTGAACATCTGCGTGATGAAGCTTCCGCTTTGTGAGGCCAGGCCGACAAAGCCCGCGGGGCAATCCGCCTTGATCGGCGTGGGATTGAGCTTGATGTGGAGATTGGCAACGCCCAGGCAGTTGGGGCCCAGAAACCGGATGCCGTGCCGGCGGGCGATCGCCTCCAGTTTTCTCTGCAGCGCCGCGCCTTCAGGACCGGCCTCGCGAAACCCTCCGGAAACTACAATGGCGTGCCGGATGCCCTTCTTTCCGCAATCGTCGAGCGTTTGGCAGACGATTTCCGTGGGCAGTACAATGATGGCCAGGTCGGGAACCTCCGGCACATCCAAAATGCTGGAATACGCGGGAAGACCGCGAACAACTTTTTCCGTGGGATGAACCGGGAAGATTTTTCCTTCATAACCCAGCGCCTGCATGGAGGACAGCATGATCGATCCCATGCGCATAAACGTGTTGGAGGCGCCGAAAAAGGCAATGCTTTTCGGATTGACAATCGGATAGAGAGGACTTTCGGAAATAGAACGAATCATTCTTTGTACCTGCCTTTAAATTTGGTTTTGATGAAGATAAAGATGAAACGCCAGATTCCAAAAGGGTGAACCCGGCGTCGTATTTCAATTTTTACACCACCGGCAGCTCCGCCTTTTTTTCCTGTCGGGCCTGTTCGTCGAGAATGATGGCCAGCGCCATGCGCGCCGCCTTGCCCACGAGCGTGGAGCAGCCTTCCGGCATTCCCGCGGCCAGCGCCGCTTTCATGTCTTCCATGTTGTAGAGGTTGAAAAAGCGGCCGAACTGCCTCACCTGAAGATCATGGCACCGGCAGGTGGAAAATTCCGCGGCAAACTGCTCCTGAAATTTCTTGGCAAGCAGCAGCGCTTTGATCTGCTTGCCCATCCGGCCGAGGTCTTCCTTCTTTCGGCCGAAAAAGTAGCTGATGGCCATCGTACCGCCGGAAAGCGCGCCGCAGTGGCCGTCGCCGGAAAGGCCCACGCCGTCGGCAAAGCCCGTGGCTGAGCGAACAACGTTTTCATCCTCCACGCCCAGGACTTCAAAGATGGCGGATAGCGAGCATTGTGAGCAGTTGCCGCCTTTCAGTTCATATGCCTTTGCCCGTTTATAAACCTCTTCCAGCATTTCTTCTTTGTTCATTTGATTATGATCTCCATTGTGATTTTTTTCAGGCTTAATATTCCTTAAATGCTTCCCCGCCCCTGGTGGGCGGGGACTGAGGGGAGGGGGATTTGATTTCACCCTCACCCTAACCCTCTCCCATCGAAGGGAGAGGGTACCAAAGGCACTTCCTGATATACAGGCGCAGAGTTGCCGTTTTTCCGCAACTCCAATCGAAGGGAGAGGGAACCAAAGTCATTTCCGGGCCCGCTCCAGAATTTCAGCGATGCCCAGCACCTCCAGGCGGTCTTCCAGGTGTTCCATTTTCACCGCGTCGGAGAGCATTTTGGCGCAGTTGGGGCAGGCGACCGCCAGAATCTGGGCCCCCGTCTCGGCCGCTTCCCGCACGCGCACGCGCGGAGCGCTGTCTTCGGCCGTTCCCAGAATGTCCGTGAAGAAGTTTCCGCCTCCTCCGCCGCAGCAGAAAGCATCGGGACCGCTGCGGTGCATTTCGACAAATTCGGCTTTGGGAATAGCCTTGAGGATTTCGCGCGGCGCCTGGTAAATCTGCTGGTGACGGCCCAGGTAGCAGGGATCGTGGTACGTGATCTTCACCGGATAAGCTTTGAGTTTGATTTTTTTCTTCCGGATCAGTTCGGCCAGAACCTCGGTAAAATGACGGACCTGAAATCTTCCGCCGAGGCCCGGGTAGTCTTTTTTGAAGGTGTTGAGCGCGTGCGGATCGAGCGTGATGATTTCTTTGACGCCCTTTGCCTTGAATTTTTCAATGTTGGCCTGAGCGAGCTCGGCAAAAAGCCCCATCTCGCCCAAAGCCCGCACGTCGTTGCCGTCGCAGGTCTCCTCGCTCCCGAGAATGCCGACGGAGAGGCCGGCGTCCACCAGCATTTTCCCCACGCTTTTGGCCAAACGCTTTCCGACTTCATCATAGGAGCCGACGCAGCCCGCGTAAAAGAGATATTTCTGGTTGGTATAGGGTTTGAGTCCCGTACCGCGGGCCCAGTCGCCCCGTTCGGACTGCGGAAGCTTGTAGGGATTGCCGTTCACCGCGACGGCCTTGAAGTAGTCGCGCACGCCCGGCGGAATCCGTCCTTCGCCCACCAGTTCGGCGCGCGTCTCCTGAAAGATATCCGGCAGGAAATCCTTGAATCTGGGGAACACGCACTGGTTCTTGCAGTTGTCGCAGGCCACGCAGGAAAACATGATTTCGGCAAAGCGCGCGGAGGTTTCAATTTCGCCGGACAGCCACGCGCGGGTCAGCCACATGCGGCCGCCCGGCGAATAGGTATCCCAGCCGAAGGCCTTGTAGGAAGGGCAGTTGAAATCGCTGTAATCCGAAGGGAACTTGCAGTAGCCGCAGCGGAAGCAGCGATGGACGATGTTTTCATGTTCGATGTGCCGGATGTAGGTCATGAGTTCACCTCCCAGTTGCCGGGGTTCATGATCCCCTGCGGATCGAGATTTTTCTTGATCATCAAAAGGAGCTTGCGCGCGTTGGGTTCCATTTTTTCAAGCGTCATTTTCTGCTCCTTGAAATTGGGCTTCCAGGGAATGCCGCCCATGTCCAGGGCAAAAGCCGTCGCTTCGGTAAGCGCTTGCTCCACGC
>JAQVQT010000011.1 GCA_028701435.1 Smithellaceae bacterium
AGGAGTTTGGCGTTGTTTTCTTCGTCCGTGGCGCCCTCGCCCGCGTAGCGCGCGGAATAAACGCCGGGCTCGCCTTGAAGAACCTCCACCTGCAGGCCGGAATCATCCGCCAGCACGGTTTCACCCAAAAATTCGGAAACGATTCTTGCTTTTTTCAAAGCGTTTTCCAGATAGGTCGCTCCGTCCTCCACGATTCCGGGCAGCGCCGCAAAATGATTGAGGGAGACCAGTTCAATGCCCGTCCCTTCCATCATTTGCGCGATTTCCCGGACCTTGCCCTCATTTTTCGTCGCAAACACAATTCTCATGATCGCCAGTCGCCCGTAATTTTCTTCTGGCGGTCAATGATCTGCCAAATGCCACCCTCGGCCAGGGCGGTCATGGCATCCAACCGGTCTTTGTCGAACGGAGCGTGCTCGGCCGTGCCCTGAACTTCAATGAAAAGGCCGGATCCGGTCATGACAAAATTCATGTCCACATCCGCCCGCGAGTCTTCTTCATATTCCAGGTCCAGCAGAACCTGATTTTCCACGATTCCGACGCTGACGGCTGAAACAAAATCCGCAACGGGAATTTCCCGGACGATCCCCCGCTCCTTCATGTCCTTAAAAAGCTCCACCAGGGCGACGAACGCCCCGGTAATCGATGCGGTGCGGGTTCCGCCGTCCGCCTGAATGACGTCGCAATCGATGTAGATGGTTCTTTCGCCGAAAGCGGTAAGGTCCGTGACGGCGCGAAGCGACCGACCGATGAGTCTCTGAATTTCATGCGTCCTGCCGCCGATTTTTCCGCGTGCGGATTCCCGCGCCGAGCGGGTGGACGTGGACATGGGCAGCATGGCGTATTCCGCGGTCAGCCAGCCCCTGCCGGTATTTTTCAAAAAAGGAGCCGTTTTCTCGTCCAGCGACGCGGCGCAGAGCACTTTGGTGTTGCCGAACTCCACCATCACGGAGCCGGGAACATTTTTTAGATACCGGTTGGCGATGGAAATCGGCCGCAATTCGTCCCATTTTCTGTCCGCGCTTCTTTTGAACACAGGCCTCCTAAAAGAAACCTTTGATGCTTTTCGCCAGCGCCCCGGCAATTTCCGCCTGCGCTTTGGCGGAGGTCAGCTTCTTTTTGCCATCGGCGTTCGTGATAAAACCCAGCTCCACGACCAGCACGGGCAAGGCCAATCCTTCCGCCAGCGGAACCCCCGCTTCCCGTAACCCACGGCCCTGCCGGGGAAAGAGGCTGTCCAGATTTTTCTGAACCAGACGCGCCAGTTTCACGGTATCGTTCAAATGGCGGTTGTCCTGCGCGGCGGCCGTCTTGTTTGCGGCGCCTGCTTTGGCAAAGCCGGGATAATACAGCTCAAACCCCGTGGCGGTTTTGCCGAAGCCCGCATTGGCGTGCAGGCTCAAAACCAGGGCGGGGTTTGTTTTCAGAATGATCTTTTTGCGTTCTTCCAGCGACAGCGTTCGATCCGTATTCCGGGTCAGCAGCGCTTCTACATTGCCCCCTTTGGCCAATTCCTTCTGCAGGGCCAGGGCAATGGCCAGCGTCACGTCCTTTTCGACGGCCCCGTCCACCCCGAGAACTCCCGCGTCGTCGCCGCCGTGCGCCGCGTCGATCACTACGATGTGCTTTGCCGTCTGGGCATATCCCGCCGTCCCCGCAAAGCAAAGCACCAGAACCCAAAAAAAGACAACGGTAAACTTTGGCCATGTTTGAAGCATTTTTTCACCTGTGAATGATATTCTTCTCCGCGCAACACGGAGTTGGGCCTGCTTATAGCAAAGTCCGATGGTTTGTCAACCAACAAATGGAACGGGAAGAGGCCGTCAGGCCTTGCGGATCCTTTCGATGGACCGGACGATCTTCAACTGGCGAATCGCGGAGAAGACGGCATTGAGCTGCTGGGTATCGTAAACATCGATGATGAACATACAGTTGGCGATCATGTCGGTCGTTTCTACCTGGGCAAAGCTGATGTTGACGTCCAGAGCGGTGATCACCGAACTCACCTCCGTTAAAACGCCCTTGCGGTCGGTGCAGACGACTTTGATGTGCACCGGATAGGCGTGCTTCTGGCGGAGGTCCCAGTTGACCTCCACGATTCTTTCGATATCGAGTTTCTGCAAGTGCGGACAATTCTGCGTGTGCACGGTGATGCCGCGCCCGTGCGAGATATAGCCGGTGATCTCATCGCCGGGAATGGGATTGCAGCATTTGGCGAACCGCACCATGACGTCGTCGATGCCGGTAAGACTGATGCCCAGTGAAGGAGCGGCGGCGGTTTTTTTCTTTTCTTTTTCAGGAAGCTTCTCCGTTTCCTTCGGCGTTTCCTGGACTACAAAATGATTGACGACCTGCCGGGGTGAAATGCGTCCGCAGCCCACCTGGGAAATCAGGTCGTCCAGCGTCAAGAGCGAGTAGTCCTTCAGGAGCTTCCTGATTTCATCCGATTTGAGATAGGTCGCAAATTTCAGGTTGTTTCTTTTGAATTCTTTGTCCAGCAGGTCCTTGCCGAGCACGAGGGAACGGTTCTTTTCCTCCGCGTTGATCCAGTTGCGGATTTTGGAAATGGCCCGGGAGGTGACGACGAACTTCAACCAGTCCTTGCTGGGATGGTGGCCGGACTGGGTGATGATTTCCACCATGTCGCCGTTCTGCAGTTGGTAGCGCAGCGGAACAATATTGCGGTTCACCTTGGCGCCCGTGCATTGGTGGCCGACGTCGGTATGGACGCTGTAGGCGAAATCAATGGGGGTGGCTCCTTTGGGAAAGGACTTGACATCCCCGTGCGGCGTGAAAACATAAACGTCGTCCGGAAACAGCGCCATTTTGAGGTTGGACATGAATTCCCGGGGATTCTTGATGTCCTGCTGAATCTCCAGGGCTTCTCTCAGTTTTTTGATCTGATTGTCTTCGTGGTCCTGAAAAGCCCGCCCTTCCTTGTAGCGCCAGTGGGCCGCAATTCCCTTTTCCGCCCACTCATGCATCGACCGGGTACGAATCTGGATTTCGACCCGCTCGCCGTAGGGGCCGATCACCGCCGTATGCAGCGATTGATAGTTGTTGGCCTTGGGCATGGCGATATAATCCTTGAACCGTCCGGGAACCGGCTTCCACAGGGCATGCACGATGCTGAGCGCCTCGTAGCAGCTTTTATCCGCGCTGGAATCCAGAATGATGCGAAACGCGATCACGTCGTACACTTCATCAAAATTGATGTGCTGCTCATGCATTTTCCGGTAGATGCCGTACAAATGCTTCGCCCTGCCCTCCACTTCGCCCTGGATCGACACCTTCTCCAGCTCCCGAAAGATAATGCCCTTCACCTCTTCGGTGTAACGGTTTCGCGACTCCTGGGACTTGGCGACGCGGCTGGCGATCTCGTTGAAGGCGTCCGGCGAAATGTACTGAAACGACAGATCCTCCAGCTCCATTTTCATCCAGTTGATGCCCAGACGATTGGCCAGCGGCGCATAGACGTCCATCGTTTCCCGCGCGATGTAAATCTTCCGCTCCGCCGTCTGATACTGCAGGGTTCTCATGTTGTGGATGCGGTCGGCCAGACGAACCATCAGGATGCGGATGTCGGAAGACATGGCCAGGATCATCTTTCGGAAATTTTCGGCCTGGCGCTCTTCCTGCGATCCGAAGGAAATGCGGCTCAACTTGGTCAACCCGCCGACAAGAAAAGCAACGTCCTTGCCGAATTCCTGCTCGATCTGTTCGCGCGTGGTGAGCGTGTCTTCAATCGTGTCGTGCAGCAGGCCGCTGATGATGGTTGCGGAGTCCATCTTCATATCGACCAGGATGCCGGCCACCTCCATGGGATGCGTGAGGTAGGGCTCCCCGGACAGACGCACCTGGCCCTGATGAACGGTGGCCGAATAAATATAGGCCTTCTGGATCATCTCCAGTTCTTCGGAGGTCAGATAGGTCTGAGCCTTATCCAGAATGTCGTTGATTCTCAGCATGAAGATTTCCTGCCCCGCGCGGGGATCAACCGGCCGTCTTCAGCTCCGCGGCGATGATCGCCCGGACTTCTTTACCGATGCCGCCTTTCGCATAAAGGCGGTTCTCGCCGGTTTTGCGGATTTTCAGCTCCACCTGGCCCTGGGCCAGGTTTTTGGACCCCACGACGATCCGCAGAGGAATGCCGATCAGATCGGCGTCCTTGAATTTCACGCCTGCGCGCTCATCCCGGTCGTCCAAAATCACTTCCACATTTGCGGCCAGCAGTTCGTCGTAAATCTCCCGGGCCGCCTTCATGACCTCCTGCTCGTTGATGTTGACGGGCGTGACCATCACGGAATACGGCGCGAGCGGCATCGGCCAGATGATGCCGTTTTGGTCAAAGTTTTGTTCGATGCAGGCGGCCACCGTCCGGCCGATGCCGATGCCGTAGCAGCCCATGATCATGTTTTTTTCCTTTCCGTCGCGGTCCAGATAGACGGCTTTCATGGCTTTGGAATATTTGGTGCCCAGTTTGAAAACATGGCCGACCTCGATGCCGCGGGCGAATTTGATTTCACCCGCGCAGCGCGGGCAGGCGTCGCCCGGCTGAACCACGCGCAGATCCGCGTAAGACTCCACGGCAAAGTCCCGCCCGAGATTCACGTTTTTCAGATGAAAATTTTCCCGGTTCGCGCCCGTCACCATATCGTTGAGGTCAAGAATCGAATAGTCGGCGATCACGCGGACCTTGACGCCGACGGGCCCCGCGAAGCCGCGCGGCGCGCCGGTGGCCTTGAAGATCATGTCGTCGTCGGCCAGCTCCAGTTCGGCCGCGCCCAGAATATTTTTTACCTTGATTTCGTTGACCTCATGATCGCCGCGAATGAGAACCGCGCAGGGCTTGCCGTCCGCGTTGAAGATGAGTGTCTTCACGATCTGTCGCGGCGTGACGTTCAGAAAAGCGCTGACTTCTTCAATGGTGCGCACGTTGGGCGTCTCCACGCTTTCCAGCGCCGGCCGGTCCGAGGCGTCGGGCGCGGTCGCATTCGGCCGGGCGATCTCCGCCTTTTCCAGATTGGCCGCATAGTTGCATTGGTCGCAGAAAGCGATGGCGTCCTCGCCCGATTCGGCCAGCACCATGAACTCGTGCGAAAAACTGCCGCCGATGCTTCCGGAATCCGCTTCCACCGGGCGGAACCTGAGGCCGCACCGGCGGAAGATGCGATTGTATGCATCAAACATTCTCTCGTAGCTTTTCTCCGCTCCCGCCTCGTCCGCGTCAAAGCTGTAGGCGTCCTTCATGCCGAATTCCCGGCAGCGCATCACGCCGAACCGCGGGCGGACTTCGTCGCGAAACTTGGTCTGAATCTGATACAGATTGCGCGGGAGCTGACGATAGGTTTTGATGTCGTGCCGCACCAGATCCGTGATGACCTCCTCATGGGTGGGCCCCAGACAGTAATCGCGGTCGTTGCGGTCGCGAAACCGAAGCAGTTCCTTGCCGTAGTAGGTCCACCGGCCCGATTCCTGCCAGAGCTCCGACGGCTGCACCATCGGCAGATGCACTTCCTGGGCGCCGGCTTTGTTCATTTCCTCGCGGACAATCTGCTCCACTTTTCGAATGACCCGGTAACCGAGCGGCAGATAGGAATAGATGCCGCTGGTGAGTTTGCGGATCATTCCCGCCCGGATCATGAGTTGATTGCTGACCACCTCCGCATCGGACGGCACTTCTCGTCCGGTAGGCAGGTGCATTTCCGAATAACGCATTCCTCCTCCTTAGGTTTCCTTGTCCAGGGATCGAATCTCCTCGATCAGCTCCGGGACAAAATCTTTTTCTTCCACTTTTTTGCAGGCGACGCCTTTTTTGAACATCATGCCGAAGCCGCGGCCACCGGCAATGCCGATGTCCGCTTCCGCCGCTTCACCGGGACCGTTGACCACACAGCCCATCAGCGCCACCTTGATGTAGTTTTTTCTGCCGGCCAGCGCCTTTTCCACCTGCGACACCAGTCCGGCGAGATCGATTTCGCAGCGGCCGCAGGTGGGGCAGGAAATAATTTCCGCTCCGACTTTCCGGATCTTCAACGCCCGCAGAATACTGTAGGCGATAGGCAGTTCCTGAACAGGATCGCCCGTAACGGACACCCGGATGGTGTCGCCGATGCCGTCTGCCAGCAGCATGCCGATGCCGAGCGCCGATTTGACCGCCGCGTCCACCAGTGTTCCCGCTTCCGTCACGCCCAGGTGCAGGGGATAATCCGTGGCGGCGGCGATCATGCGGTACGCCTCCACCATCATCGGCACGTCGGAGGACTTGAGCGACAGTTTGATCTGCTCAAAGCCCAAATCTTCAAAAAGGGCGACGCTGCGCAGAGCGCTTTCATACAGGGCCTGGGCCGAAACACCGTATTCGGCCAGAAGATCCTTCTCGAGCGAACCGGCGTTGACGCCGACTCTGATGGCGGTTTGATATTCTTTGGCCGTCCGGACAATTTCGGCAATCTTGTCTTTTGCGATATTGCCCGGATTGATCCGAATGCCGTCCGCGCCGTTTTTGATGGCGTCGATGGCCAGTGGAGCATGAAAATGAATATCGGCAATGAGCGGAATGGCTATCTGTTTTTTGATATCCGCGAGCGCCTGGACAGCCTCGGCGTCGGGAATGGCCACCCGGGCAATCTCACAGCCCGCCTGCTCCAGGGCGTTGATCTGCTTCACCGTCTCAGCGACGTTCCGGGTGTCCGTATTGGTCATGGACTGGACGGCAATCGGCTCATCTCCTCCGATCCGGACGGATCCGATTCGGATGATTCTGCTTTTTCTTCTCCGTATTGAGGCTTCTTCCATACGCTGGGCGCTTTCATCTCCGGCCTTTGGAAATTTTATAACACGGGTATGCCTTGCGGGCAATGGCTAATTTGCACAGAGGGGGTCCCAACGGATTTGTATAATGAAAAAAGGCGGCCGCGCGCAACCGCCGGGCGGTTCCGCATTATGCCGCCTTCGTCTTCCCTGCTATTTTCCCAGCCAGCAGTGCAGGCAAAGCTGATCGGCCGGAAGGCCGATGGCCGCGATCATGTCTTCGATCGTCATATACCGGAGCGACGTCACGTTTAAATCCCGCCGAATCCAGTCGATCATTTTCGCATGCTTTGCCGACGTCGTGTCGAGATACTCTGAAATATCCTCAAGGTCCTTCCCCTCCAGCGCGCGGATCGCTTTCCGGCAGGCCAGTTCGGAGGTTGTCCGGGTGGAGGAGGCGTAAATGCAGGGATACATCAGCGGCGGACAGGCCGGGCGAATGTGAATTTCCTTCGCTCCGTTGTCCCATAATTTTTTGACGGTCAAATTCTTCAGCTGCGTGCCGCGAACAATGGAATCGTCGCAGATCACCATCCGGCTGTCATGAATAACATCCCGCACGGCCACCAGTTTCATGGTGGCTACCAGATCGCGAATTTCCTGGGTCGGGGGCGTGTAGCTTCTTCCGTAGCCCGGCGTGTATTTCACCAGGGGACGCCGGTAGGGAATGCCGGATTCCATGGCGTAGCCTACGGCATGCCCGACGCCGGAATCCGGTACGCCGGCGACGAAATCCACTTTCACATGGTCGCGTCTGGCCAGATAACGGCCGCAACGCTCCCGGGTGCTTTCCACGCCGACGCCGTCGTAGATGGAGGAAGGAGAGCCGGTATAAATCCACAGAAAGGAGCATATTTTCTTCTGGCTCCCCTCCGGCTTGAGTGGACGAACGTCATCGGGGGTCAAAAGCACGATTTCCCCGGGTCCAAGAAACCGCTGCAGTTCATATCCCAGGTTCTCAAAGGAGCTGGCCTCGGTGGCGATCACATAGGATTTTCGGTTGGGATCCTTGCTCCGGCCCAGCGCCAGCGGGAAGCGTCCGACCTTGTCCCGGGCCGCGTACAGGCCTTCCGCCGTCAGGACGAGGACACAGATGGACCCTTCAATGATCCCGCGCATGGACGCGATGCCTTCGACAATGTTGTCGCCCCGGTTGATCAGGGAAGCGACGATTTCCGCATTGTTGACGCCTCCGCCCGCCACTTCCGTAAAGGACGCGCCTTCGTTGAGCAGTTCGCCGACCAGTTCGTTTTTATTAGTGATGAGCCCCGTGGCCACCACCGCGTAAACGCCGAATTTGGACCGGAAAATAAGCGGCTGGGGAGATTCATCGTCGATGGCGCCGATGCCGGAGTGCCCTTCCATCTTCCGGTAGTCATCCACAAACCGCGATTTGAATTGCGCCTGCGATATTTCGTGAATCGTGTTGTAAAACCCCCTGGGCCCGTAAACGGCCATGCCGCCGTGCTCGGTTCCCAAATGAGAATGGTAATCCGTTCCGTAAAACAGCGTTTGAACGCAACTGTCTTCGGTGACTACGCCGAAAATCCCTCCCATGATTCCCTTCCTTCAGAAGATTATTTAACCCAGCTTCGCGACGGCGTCCTTGATTCTGCGGACGCCTTCTTCAATGTTCGTAAGTGAGGTCGCATAAGACAGGCGGATATGATCGTCGCTGCCGAATGCCACCCCCGGCACGGTGGCCACGTTGGCGCCATCGAGCAGATATTCGATAAACTCCGTCGAATTTGTGATTTTCTTCCCCTCGTACGAACGGCCGTAGAGACCCGACACATTGGGGAACACATAGAAAGCGCCGCCGGGCATCGGACAGTGAATGCCCGGAATGTCGTTGAGGGCGCCGACAATGTAATCTTTCCTCTTTCGAAATTCCGCGACCATCATGGAAACGACCTGCTGATCTCCGTTCAGCGCCGCGACCGACGCCTTTTGCGAGATAGAGGCCGGGTTGGACGTGTTCTGGCTCTGGATCTTGCTGATCGCGCCGATGATTTCTTCCGGGCCCGCGGCATAGCCGATCCGCCAGCCGGTCATGGCGTACGCCTTGGAAACGCCGTTGACCACAATGGTTCTGTCCTTTAAACGAGGATCCGCCATGGCGAGATTGGCAAATGGAAAATCGGCATAGAGGATTTTTTCGTAGATGTCGTCCGAAATGGCAAAAATATCGGTATCCACCAAAACGGCGGCCAGCTCCTTCAGCTCGTCCGGCGAATACGCCGCGCCCGTCGGATTGGAGGGGCCGTTGAAGATGACGGCCCGGGTGCGGCCGGTGATCGACGCCTTGAGCTGTTCGGGCTTCATCTTGAAGCCGTCTTTTTCCAGCGTGTTGAGGATGACCGGCGTTCCTCCGGCCAGCACGACGATATCCGGATAGGAAACCCAGTAGGGCGCCGGAATGATGACTTCATCCCCTTCTTCAAAGAGCGCCTGCGCCAGATTGTACAGCGTGTGTTTGGCGCCGCAGGAAACGACCACCTGCGACCGCTTGTATTCCAGGCGGTTGTCGGTCTTCAGCTTGGCAATGATCGCGTCTTTGAGTTCATCCGTTCCGCCCACCGGCGTGTATTTTGTAAAGCCTGCTTCGATGGCCCGAATGGCCGCCTGTTTGATATGATCGGGGGTGTCAAAATCCGGTTCGCCTGCGCCAAAACCGATGACATCTCTTCCCTGAGCACGCAGGGCATTGGCTTTGGCCGTAATGGCCAGGGTCTCCGACGGTTTCACTTTTGCTACTCTTGACGCCAGTTTCACAAACTACCTCCTGTTATTTTTATTAGGGTATTTTTCGAGCAGTCTTTGATAAACATTGTCCGGAACCAGCCCCCGGACCGTCCCGCCGAGGCTCGCCACTTCCTTGATGATATTGGAGCTGGTGAAAAACCACCTGAATCCGCTCATGAGAAAAACGGTCTCGATGTTTTTTGTCTGGCGGCGGTTCATCAGCGCCATCTGGAATTCATATTCAAAATCAGAAAGGGCGCGCATGCCCCGCAGAATCGTGCTGGCGCCGGATTTCTGCAGGTAATCAATCAGCAGGCCGTCATGGCTGTCCACCTGGATGCATCCACAATCCTTGAAGATTTCGCGGATGAGCTGGCAACGCTCTTCCACGCTGAAAAGAAATGATTTTCGAGGATTATAGGCAACCAGAACGATGATTTTGTCAAAGATCCGGCTGCCCCTTTTGATGATATCCACATGACCGTTGGTAATCGGATCAAACGAGCCGGGATAAATTGCGATTTTGCTGCCGGTTTTTTCTTGTGTCATGCGCCGTCCATCCTTATAAACGTTAATAGATTTTCTCCATATTTTCTCTGATCCGCCACCAACCAGGGTTTTGGAAGTTCGGGCAGCGGTTCCCGGACGGAATGCTGGAACACAAGGATTCCGCCCTCTTCGATGACCGGACCATTCCGCAGGGCTTCCAGCGTCCCCCCGATAAAGCCCTGACCGTAGGGAGGATCGGCAAAGATAACGTCAAACCGGCATGGTTGATCGTAAAGGGCGCAAAGCGCCGAAGCAACACCGTCATGAATGATCCGGGATTGCTCCAAACAGCCGCATAAAGAAACATTTTCGCGAATAACGCCGATCAGCTTCCCGCTTTTTTCAACAAAAACAATCTGTTTCGCCCCGCGGCTCGCCGCCTCCAATCCCACGGATCCCGAGCCGGCAAACAAGTCCAGAAAACTCCGGTCCGTTTGCGGTCCCAGTAAATTAAAAAGAGCTTCCCGCAAAAAATCCGTTGTCGGCCGGGACGATGACCGGGAGGGAAAATGCAGTGTTCTTCCTTTTAACTTCCCGCCGGTGATTCTCATAACATCATTGCCAAGCCGCCCCGATCATCTTGTCACTTCTCCCCGCCGGGAAGATCTTTGGCGTCCGGTTCGTTGCCGCGCTTTTTGTTGATGACTTTGCAAAGCCACCAGACGGGGCCGGACAGAGCGTAGCCGACGGTGATGACAAAAAACATCACTTCCGGTTTATAAATAATCACCAGCAAAATACCGACCACCACCAGAAAAGTCATGAACGGCATGCGGGCAAAAAGCTTCATGTCTTTTCCGCTGTAATATTTGATGTTGCTGACCATCAAAAAGGACAAAATGACGACGCAGACCATCACGTACGGGTTGTGGAAAATGCCTTCAATGCCCATGACGTCATTGACAAATATAACCGTTGTGGCAATGACGGCCGCAGCCGCGGGAATGGGCAGCCCGTTAAAAACCTTGCTGTCAATCAAACCGATCTGAATGTTGTACCTGGCCAAACGAAGCGCCCCGCAGGTCACAAACAGAAACCCGGCCATCCAGCCCAGCTTCCCGTAGGAAGACATCGCCCAGATGTAGGCCAGCAGGGACGGAGCGACGCCGAACGCGATCAGATCCGACAAAGAGTCGTATTCCGCGCCGAATTTGCTGGTGGTGTTGGTGATGCGCGCGATCCGGCCATCCAGTCCGTCGAAGACCATGGAAACCAGAATGGCAACCGCGGCCACAAAGAACTTTTCCTGAATCGACGCGATGATTGAATAAAAACCCATGAACAAACTGGCGGTGGTAATCAGATTCGGCAGAACATAAATCCCCTTCTTGAGCCGGGTATTGCGAGTTTGGCGCTCTGAATTCATGAAAGGTATCCTAGTGGTGTTTGCCCCCCCCGAACCTTGTCGTTCAGACGGACGACAAGGCGGGAATCGGCAGGCAGAAAAACTTCAACACGGGAACCGAAGCGGATCATGCCGAACCGTTCGCCTTTGGCAATGGTTTCCCCTTCACGGGTCCAGCAGACAATTCTTCTGGCGATGAGCCCGGCAACCTGCACGGTCAGGATTGCGCGGCCGTCTTTCGTGCGGATCAGAACCTCGTTGCGTTCGTTCTCCGCCGAGGCTTTGTCCAGGTTGGCTGACACAAATTTCCCCGGGTGATAGGATATCTTTTCAATCGTTCCTTCGCAGGGAGCACGGTTGACGTGAACATTGAACACATTCATAAAGATGCTGATTTTTTTGAACCGGCCGGCCATCGCGCCCCGGTCCTCCACGTCTTCAATTTTAATGACTTTGCCGTCGGCCGGACTGATGACCAGCTTTTCCGCATCCTCGAAACGCCTCTCGGGGTTGCGGAAAAAAGCAATGATAAATATCGTCAATGCGGCGAGCAGAATCGTCAGCCAGGCCACGCCGAAAAAAGCTGCAAAACCAGTAAAGACAAGGGAGAGGATGATGAAAGGAAACCCTTCGGTTACGATAATATTCTTATGTTTCATACCGTATTTTATCTTTCCTCGATTGAGGTTTTGTTGATATATGAATTGAGAGGTCTTGTCAATAAATCTTTGTCCGCCGCGGCACGAGGTTCAACTTGACAGAACCCCCCGAAAACATATATAAAACCAAAAAAATCGGAGGAGGCATGAAATGCCCAGGACAGTTAAAATATACACCTTGAGTACGTGCAGTCATTGCAAGGCGGCCAAGAAATTTTTAAACGAAAACCAGGTCGTTTTTGACGCCACCGATATCGACCTTCTCCAGGGCGCCGAGCGGGAGGCCATGTTGAATGAGGTGATCCAGTATAACCCCCAGCGATCCTTTCCGACGATTGTCATCGGCAATCAGGTGATCATCGGTTTTAAGGAAGCCGCCATTCGGGAGGCTTTGGGAATTAAATGAAACCCGCCGAATTGTATGATCTTCTGAAAAAAGCCCAGGAACCCAAAGGGTATTATTTCAATAAAGACAAGGAGTGGGTGCTTTCCATTCTCTCGGACCTGCTGGTCAACAAAGAACGCTACGGCTATTCCTCCTGCCCCTGCCGGCTGGCGACGGGCGACCGCGAGAAGGACCGCGACATCCTTTGCCCCTGCGTTTACCGGGCCCAGGATGTGAAAGAATTCGGAAGCTGCTATTGCAATCTTTACGTTTCCCAAGACTGGATGAACGACAAGATCCCTCACACGTATGTCCCGGAAAGGCGGCCTCCGGAAAAAATATCTTTTTGATTTGATTCGGGATTGACAAACGACTCATTCAACCATAAGTTACGCGCGATTTTATTTGAACGAGGGGACGATCCTTTATGATCAATCAGTATGTCTGCAAGAAAAAGGGGGTTTTAATCTCGGAAATCTGCACCGACACCACCTGTGAATGGCGCCTGAAGAATGAAGCTTTCCTCAACTGCACCTGGGTCGCCTGCAATTACGGGCCTTTTACCCTCGAGGAAGTCGGCGATATGATGGGGGTAACCCGGGAGCGCATCCGTCAGATCGAAGCCAAAGCGCTAAAAAAGCTCCAGCACAAGAAGCGCCGGGACCAGCTCAAGGACTTTGCCTCTCCGGGCAATGACTGGGACAATCTGTAGAATTTCTAAAGTGGAAGTTTCAAGAAAGAGGATCCTTTCGCGGAAAACGCCCGCGACCCTCTTCGCTGCAGCGGCCTAATTCTGCTTTTTCTTTCGGAGTTTCTTCAGGAACAGCTCTTCATTCATGTGAATTTTTCGTTCATCCCGCGCAAACAGCATGCCGCCGATGGACAGTTCCATGTCCAGCGCGGCAATCTTGTCCATTCGGGGAACGACGGCGCAAATATTTTTCAGTTCTTCTATGGCTTTAGCCGACCGCATCGACAGCGTCTGTGCTATTTTTTCAGCTTCCTGCATGAACTTTTCAGGAGGCTCCACTTTGTTGACCAGACCGATTCTTTCCGCTTCTCTGGCGCCGATCGGCTCCCCCAGCATCGCGATTTCCTTGGCCTTGTTCGCCCCGACGATCTGGCTGAGCGGATAAAAAAGAGGGCTAAACCCGAACTTCAGCTCCGGATGACAGAAAATGGCGCTCTCCGAGGCGATGATCAGGTCGCAGACGGTCACAATGTTGAACCCTCCGCCCAGGGCAATTCCGCCAACCGCGGCAATCACGGGCTTTGGGAACGTATAAATCTTTTTCAGATACCGCTTCATGGACTCGAAGTAGTCGTCGATCTCCACATTGGACAAAAGCGACATTTCCTTGATGTCCATGCCGGCGGAGAAAACATATTCGCCTCCGGTAATGACCAGCGCCTTGATTTCCGGATCGTTCTCCACATCCTGAAGCGCATCGTTGAATTCCAGCCGCATTTCCTTGGACAGGGCGTTCATCTCATGGGCGCGGTTGAATCGAATGACCGCATAGCCCTTTTTCTTGTCGACGATAATGTTTTTGTAAGTCATTCTGGATTCTCCACCCTTAAACGGAGATCTTTTCCTGTTTTAAAAAAAGCGATCCTTCTGTCTTTCAGCGCCACGCGGGCGCCCGTCTTGGGATTGCGGGCCATCCTGGCCTTTCTTTCGCGCACCGTAAACGTGCCGAACCCCCGAATCTCAATCCGGTCATTCTTTTTCAACGCGCCTGCCATGGCCTCCAGGATCGCCTGCACGGCCAGAGCGATGTCCTTTTGCGAGTAGGTTTTGCATTGCATCCGCACTTTTTTGATGAGTTCATTTTTGGTCATGGCGGCACGGAGAGCCTCCGGTCACGGAATGTACAAATAGCCGGCCCCTCCCCAGGTTTCAGCCTTTTGCCTGACGGACCGCGCGAGCTGATTGGCCGCGCTCTCCATGACATAATCCAGAATGGAAGGGCGCTTTTCCGGAGGATACACCAGGTCGTACCGACCCTGGCTTCCGGCCAGCGTGCTGGCCAGTTTCGCCGCCGCCGCCAGATCGCCCAATTGGTCCACCAGGCCGTATTCCTTGGCTTTGCGCCCCGAGAAGACACGGCCGTCCCCGATCGCAACCACCTGCTGGCGGGGAAGCTTCCGGTCCCGGACAATCACATCAATAAACTGATTATAAATGTCGTCGATGAGTTCCTGAATGATGATTTTTTCTTCCGGCGTCATTTCCCGCATGGGAGATCCGATGTCTTTGTACGGACCGCTTTTGACCACGGAGGACTTCACGCCGATTTTTTTCATGAGCTCTTCCACATTGGCGAATTGCATGACCGCTGATATGCTGCCCGTGATGGTTCCCGGATTGGCGACAATTTTATCGGCGGCGCAGGCGATCAGCAGTCCGCCGGACGCGGCAACCGACCCGAGAGACGCCACCACTTTTTTCTTTTTCTTGAGCGCCACGATGGCTTCGTAAATTTCCTGCGAGGCGGCAACGCCCCCGCCGGGCGAATCAATGCGCACGACCACGGCGACAATAGAACGGTCTTTCCCGAACTCTTCCAGGTTTTCGGCAATTTCGATCGAATCCGTGATGACGCCTTCCACGGGCACCACGCCGATCTTATCGTCGAGCGAAAAGGCCTTCGATCCGGCACCGGAGGACTGAAGCCCCGCCCGGTACGACATGAAATACACGACCGCTCCCAGCGCGATCAGCAAAATCAAGCCCACAACGACCGGATGTTTTCTCATGCCTTATTCCTTGGACTGGTTGCCAATTTTTACGTCGGCCAGAGCCTGCGCCAGCGTTGATCCGACATTTTCGCGGTTGTTCAGGTATGGATTGGATGACGGCGTTGGCGCCGGCGCTTCCATATCCTTGATGCTCAGCCGGATTTTCTTGGTCTTGATATCGATGCTCTTGACCACCGCGGACACCTTGTCTCCGACGTTGTATAATTCCGCGGAAGATTTCACGCGCTTCTGGCTGATTTCGGAAATATGCACAAGCCCCTCGATGCCGTCTTCGATTTCCACAAAAATCCCGAAGTCGGTAAAGTTGGTGATTTTGCCCGTCACCACGCTGCCGGGCGCATATTTCCTGGGAAGCTCCTCCCAGGGATTCTTCTCAATCTGCTTGATGCCCAGGGAGAATTTCTCGTTGTCCACGTCAATATTCAGGACAACCGCTTCCACCTCCTGGCCTTTCTTGAAATATTCGGAGGGATGGGTAACCCGGTGCTTCCAGGAAATATCCGACACATGGACCAGACCGTCAATGCCGTCCTCGATTCCGACAAACACGCCGAAATTCGTGATATTGCGCACGAGACCCTTCACCATCGTTCCGACCGGATATTTTTCTCTTAATTTTTCCCACGGATTGGCCGTCGTCTGCTTCAGGCTGAGAGACACCCTCTTGGCCTCCGGGTTAACTTCCAGCACCACCACGTTCACAACATCCCCGACATTCATCACCTTGGACGGATGCTTGATTTCGCGCGTCCAGTACATTTCCGAAATATGCACCAGGCCTTCGACGCCCGGCTCCAGTTCAATAAACACGCCGTAGTCCGTCAGGTTGACCACTTTGCCCTGCACCAGGACGCCCACCGGATACTTTTCGGAAATATGCTCCCAGGGATTTTCATGAAGCTGCTTCAGCCCCAGGGATACTCTTTCCTTTTCACGGTCAAAGGAAAGAACCTTCACCGTAATTTTCTGGCCCTTTTGAAAAATATCCGCGGGTTTGGCGATTCTCCCCCAGGAGATATCCGTCACATGGAGCAATCCGTCAATGCCGCCCAGATCGATAAAGATTCCGTAGTCCGTGATGTTTTTGATAACCCCCTCAACAATGCTTCCCTCGGAAAGATTGTCCAGCGTGACTTTCTTTTCCTGTTCACGTTCAGCAGCCACAATCGACCTTCGGGAAAGCACAACATTGTTGCGTTTGCGGTCATACTTTAAAATGTTAAATTCCAGCGTCTGGCCGACAAACTGGTCCAGATCTTTGATCGGACGGATGTCGATTTGCGAACCGGGCAAAAAAGCGATGATGCCGATATCAACGGAAAGGCCTCCCTTGACCTTCTCCACGACGGTTCCTTTTATTTTTTGATTGCTTTCGCTGACATTCTTGATTTCATCCCAGACTTTCAATTTGGCCGCTTTCTCCCGGGACAAGACCAGATTTCCTTCGGAATCCCTTTTGTCGATAAATACTTCTATGTCGTCGCCGACGGAAACATTCACGTTTCCCTGGGCGTCTTTCAGTTCTTTGATGGGAATGAAACCCTCCGTCTTCCAACCCACATCCACCATGACCGTGTCCGCGGTAACCTGCACAACCTTGCCGCGGGCAATATCGCCGTACTGCAGTTGATTCAGGCTCTGCTCGTAAAGCTCCTTAAAGCCCATATCCTCTTCTTTGGACTGCGTGGACGGGTTCGTTGCGACGGAAACGGACGAGTCTGCCTGAACCTCCTTTTCACTTGTTGAGTTTGTGTTGTTATTGTTAACCATTAACGTGATACCCCCTAATTTTTATAAGACTTTTTTAATCGTGGTTGCCTAACATACTGAAAATTAAATAGCAAGACAAATCCGGCGCGGATGATGCTGCGATTATTTTTTGTCCTCCTCGAAGGAACCTTGCAGATGTTCAAGAATTTTCCGAATGACTTCCGAAACCGTCAAAGACGTCGAGTCAATGATGACGGCGTCCGGCGCCGCCGCTAACGGCGCGATTTTCCTGTTGGTATCCTGCGCGTCTCGGGTCTTCATATCCCGGGATACCGCGGATCGTTCAGCCGCACCGCTTTTGGAGGCCAGTTCGTCGTGCCGTCTTCGAATCCTTTCCTCAAGATCGGCGTCCAGATAGAATTTGAAATCCGCTCTCGGAAAAACCACCGATCCCATGTCTCTTCCTTCCGCCACGATGCCTCCGCCCGCGCCCGCTTCCCGCTGCAGGGTAAGCAGTTTTTCGCGAACCACGGCAAAAGCGGAGATCGCTGAGGCGGCAAGGCCGACTTCCTCCGTGCGGATTTTTTCGCCCACGTCCTCGCCGTCCACCCAAACCGTCATTTTGCCGCTCACGTTCTTCAGCGTGACCTCGGTGGTCGCACAGAATTCCGCCAGTTCACCGGGATGATTCATGTCCATGTTGGTCTTCAGCGCCTTGTAGGCCAGCGCGCGATACAGGGCCCCCGTGTCCAGATACAGATATTGCAGTTTGGCCGCCAGCGCCTTGCTCACCGTACTTTTCCCGGAGCCTGCCGGCCCATCAATCGTGATCACTTTTCCCGTCATTTCCCCCGTTCCCTTCTGCCCCCACCCTTGTTTGACCTTGCAAGGAAGGCTTGCCTAATCCGAACAAAGCAGGTAGGATTCCGCATCAAAAAATGGTTGTCTGATGGCCTATGTGTAAAATGGTTCAAAATCAATATTTTTATTTTTTCCTCGTTGGGGTCCTGCTTTTTCTTGCGACACCAAACGCCCGGGCCGCGTTCACCATCGATGACGAAAAAAAGATGGGCCGGGAGATCTATGAAAAGCTGGATCAGGGCAACTTCCTGTCCCGCGACCAAAAGCTGAACACCTACGTGTCGGAAATCGGCAACCGGATTCTGGACCACAGCAACAAAGCGTCCTTCCCTTACAAGTTCTCCGTCTTCAACAGCTCGGGCATTAACGCCTTCGCCACCCCCGGCGGCTATGTTTACATCAACAAGGGGCTGATCAGCGTTGTGGAAAATGAGGCGCAGCTGGCGGGCGTCATGGCGCATGAAATCGCGCACGCGAACTCCCGGCATGTCGCCAGCATCATCGAGAAGTCCAAAAAGCTCAACATTGCCATGCTGGCCGGCATCATCGCCGGCGCTCTGTTGGGCGGAGGCGGAGACGCCTCGGCGGCCCTGGCGATGTTTTCCGTGGCGGGCGCCCAGACGATGAGCCTCAAATATCAAAGGGAGCATGAAGAAGAAGCGGATCGGCTGGGCATCGGTTACCTGGCGCATTCCGGCTACTATCCCGCGGCCATGGTGGAATTCCTCAAAATCATGAAGCAGTATGAATTTTTATCCAAAACCATCCCCTCCTATTTTCTGACGCACCCGGGCACGGATGACCGTATCTTTTATCTGGAAAGCCTGCTGCAAACCGAGTATCGCCGGAGTGGCGGATCGGCCAATATCGTCGGGAATATCGTGCGCATGCAGGCGTTGATCACACCCGACGCGGGCGGCCTGAACAAACGGCGCGGTGAGCTGATGGAATCGCTCGCCAAGAATCCCCAAAACGTGGATCTGCTCTACGCGCTGGCCGTCACGGAAGACCAGCTCGGTCGAACCGGCGATGCGCTGGAACATCTGACGAAAGCTCTGTCGCTCGCGCCGCGGGACGAGGATGTCCTGAAGAGCGCCGGTCTGATCTATTTGAAAACGGGCAATGCCGAACTGGCCCGCTTTTACCTCGAGAAGGCGGCCGCGATCCATCCGGAGAATGATCAAACGACGCTGGCGCTGGGCAAGGCGTATTTTGCGGAGGGCGACTATGCCGGTGCTCTGAATTATTTTTTGAAACTTCGGCATCAAAGCCTTGAAGGCGAGGACATCAACTATCACATTGCCATGTCCTACGGCCGTCTCAATCAGATGGCTGATTTTCACTATTACTTCGGTTTGTATCTGAAAAAAGAGAATAAAACCCAAAGCGCCCTTTTCCATTTCCGAAAAGCGATGGAATACACAACGGAAGGAACGCCGAAAGCCGCCGCCATTGCCGCCGCCATAGACGAATTAAGCGCCGACAAAAAGAAAAAACCCGCCCGAAAACCGACTGCCCAACAACCGGCGTCGTAATAAAACCGTTTAAAAAACGACTTCTTAAACACAAACCGCCGGTCAATCTTTAAAGTTGCGAAAAAAGGGACAATACATTATAAGGCAGCTGGTTCAATCTATTTTTACGAAAGGAGTATGCAACAGTGAACATTTTAATATTTGGGCCCAACGGCAGCGGCAAAGGCACGCAAGGCGCAATCGTGCAGAAGAAATTCGGAGTTCCCCACATTGAAACCGGCGTGATCTTCCGCCAGAACATCTCCAAAAAAACCCCGCTGGGAGAAAAGGCCAAAGCGTTTATCGACCGCGGCGAACTGGTTCCCGACGATATCACCATTCCCATGATTCTGGACCGCCTGAAAGAAGACGACGCCAAAAAAGGCTGGCTTCTGGACGGATTCCCCCGCAACCTGGCGCAGGCGGAAGCGCTCTGGGCCGCTCTGCAGAAGGAAAACATCAAACTGGATATCGTGATTGAAATCGATCTGGACCGCGAGACCGCCAAGAAGCGCATCATGGGCCGGAGGCTTTGCAAAACCGACAACAATCATCCCAACAACATTTATATTGACGCCATCAAACCGGCGGAGAAAGACGGCAAGATCGTCTGCCGCGTGTGCGGATGTGAAGAGCTCGCCACCCGCGCCGATGATCAGGACGCCGCAGCGATCGACAAGCGCCACGGCATTTATTACGACACCAAAACCGGAACGCTTGCCGCCGTTCATTATTTCAAGGAAAGAACCAAAGTGATCATTGTGGACGGCCGCTCCGGCGTCAAGGAAGTTTCCGAAGACCTGATGAAGAAACTCGGATAATTGCATCCGGACAGCTTTTAGGATAAAAAGCCCCCCAGACTCCTTGGAGGGCTTTTTTTAAACCCGTATGGAAAATATCAGAAATTTCAGCATTATCGCCCATATCGATCACGGCAAATCCACGCTCGCCGACCGGCTGATCCAGCACACCGGCGTCTGCAATGAGCGAAATTTTCAGGACCAGCTTCTCGACAATATGGACATCGAGCGCGAACGCGGCATCACCATCAAAAGCAATGCCATCTCCCTGCCCTACCTTGCCCGCGACGGCCAGTCATACATCCTGAATCTGATCGACACGCCGGGCCATGTTGATTTTTCCTACGAAGTTTCGCGGTCACTGGCCTCCTGCGAAGGCGTTCTGCTTCTGATCGACGCAGCCCAGGGCGTCCAGGCTCAGACGCTGGCAAACCTCTACCTGGCGATGGAGCACAACCTGGAGGTTATTCCCATCATCAACAAAATCGACCTGCCCTCGGCCGACGTCGAGCGCGTTCTGGAAGAAATCGATTCCGAACTGGGACTCGACCCGGACACGCACATCAAGGCTTCCGCCAAGGAAGGCACCGGCATCGAAGAAATCCTGGAAGCGATCGTGGAACGCATTCCGCCGCCCAAAGGCGGCGAAGAAAACCCGCTCGCGGCGCTGATCTTCGACGCCAAATACGACGCCTACCGGGGAACCATCATTCACTGCCGCGTCTTTGAAGGCTCCGTAAAAGCCGGCGACATCATCCGCTTTATGTACAATAGCTCAACCTACAAGGTGGAGGAAGTCGGACATTTTCTTCTTCAGCGCGCCCGGCGCGAGAAACTGTCCGCCGGCGAGGTGGGCTACGTCATCGCCGGCGTGAAGACCGTCTCCGACGTGCGTACGGGAGACACCATCACGCACCAGGAAAGGCCTTGCCCGCAGCCGCTGCCGGGCTTCAAGGAAGTCAAGCCCGTGGTCTTCGCGTCGATCTACCCCATCGCGTCCGATGATTACCAGGACCTGGCCGACTCCCTGGAAAAATACAAGCTCAACGACGCATCGTTCATCTACGAGAAAGATTCCTCCGCCGCGCTCGGCCAGGGTTTCCGCTGCGGCTTTCTGGGGCTTCTTCACCTGGATATTGTTCAGGAGAGACTGGAGAGGGAATATGATCTGTCGATTATTCTTTCCGTCCCCAGCGTGCGTTACCGATTCACCCTCAACGACGGTAAAGTGATATACGTCGACAATCCCGCACATTATCCTGATCCCGCGGAGATTGATAAAGGCGAGGAACCTTATATTCGCGCGTCCATGATGCTGCCGGAGCGCTATCTGGGAACCGTCATGAAACTTTGCATGGAAAAGCGCGGCGTCAATTCCAACATGAATTACACCGGACCCGGCCGCGTGGAGCTCTCCTACGAAATGCCGCTGGCCGAAGTCATCTTCGACTTTTACGACCGCTTCAAATCCGTCACGCAGGGCTACGGCTCGTTCGACTACGACATGATCGATTACCGGGAAAGCAATTTGGTCCTGATGGACATCCTGGTCAACGGTGAGAAGGTCGATGCGCTCTCCCAGATCGTGCATCGCGAACGCGCCCGCGCCCGCGCCCTTCTGGCCTGCGACCGCCTCAAAGACGAAATTCCGCGGCAGATGTACAAGATCGCCATCCAGGGCGCCATCGGCGGAGAAATCATCGCCCGCAGCACGATCAGCGCCTTCCGCAAGGACGTCACGGCCAAGTGCTACGGCGGCGACATCACCCGCAAAAGGAAACTTCTGGAAAAGCAAAAGGCCGGCAAGAAACGCATGAAGATGATCGGGTCGGTGAGCATTCCGCAAAGCGCGTTT
>JAQVQT010000130.1:0-2845 GCA_028701435.1 Smithellaceae bacterium
TAGATGCACTGTTTTTTGCCGGGATGCACCTCGCACCATCCTTGAAAACTTCCGCCGCAGGGTCCGTTGCGCTGGTTTTTCGGGCATTGCGACATGGGGCATAGATAGGCCGCGTCGGGAAGGGCACAGTCACCGCAGTCGCGGCAGTCAAACAGGGCGACTTTGGTTAAATGTTCCAGTTTGTGGAAAATCCCCTCCAGCCTGGTACCCTGCACGGTTTTGCAAAGCGCCTTCATCGCTCCGTAGAGATTTTTTCCGGGTTCATACATCAGCCGGTGGAAAAAGCGGGAAAATCCGTACATCCACCCGACTTTCGCATCCGGCGGCCGGGATTGCCGGTCGGTGGCCATGTCTTTGTTGAGTCCGGTTGCCGGATTTTCTTCAAAGAAGTAAAACCCGTTGTCGATGGGATAATGAAAATACTGAATCAGGCCGGTCCAGCGCGGGACAAGCGCTTCTCCCTGCCGGATGATTTCCTCCACCTGTTCGTAGCGGATGTTGTGTCCGCCGATGTGAACGCCGCTGTATCCCATTCCCTTCAGAATGGCGTACATTCTCGCCGCGCGAAGGATTCTCGCTCCTTCCCCCTTGTCCGGGTCGCTTCGCTCCCGGTCGATGTCCGCGAGCAGTTGATCCGTGACGACACAGCCCGGCAGGTCGTTGCGGTTCATCATTTTGGCCGCGCCGAAGGGAAGGATGTAGATGTTTCCCACCAGGGGGACCTGCGGGTAATGCTGTTTCATGAAGAGGAGCACTTCGTGGAATTTCCGGGCATCGTATCCCAACTGTGTGACGATGAACCGCGCGCCGGCGTCGATCTTCTTTTTCAGCTTGTCGTATTGCCCGATCTGCTCGGCTTCGGTCGCCTTGAAGGGCGAGACGACGGCGCCGGGGAAAAAATCGGAAGGCTGATGCGTGACGGCGCCTTTGATGCCGGGATAGGCAAGCCCCCGGTTCATGCTCGTGATCAATTGCAGGATGTGAACGGGATCCAAATCAAAAACCGGCGCGGGCCTTCCCTGAAAACCGGATACCGGGTAGTCGCCGCTCATGACGAGGAGATTCCGGACGCCCGCGCGATCCAGCGCGTACAACTGGCTTTCACACTGGTTGCGGTTTTTGTCTTTGCCGGTGAAATGGACGAGGGGTTCGATGCCCAGCTTGAGAATTTCGCCGCCCATGAAATCGGCGGACATGGCCGGGGTGCCGCCCGGATTGTCGGTGAGCGTGAGCGCGCAAACCTTGCCTCCCAAGGCGGCCTGCCGCGCCTGCGCCAGGCATTTCTCCTGCGCCGCTTCTTTCGCGCCTCTGCCCGGCACCAGTTCCCAGGTCACCGGGAATTCGACGGGATTTAGCTGGGCCTCTTTGAAACGGTTTTCCAGCATGTTTTTCCTTTAAGGATAGATTCGCTAATTTTAGCGCGCTGAAAATCGCATTTACAAAAAAGCTTGTCAACTGTTTTTAGCGCTTGAGGGCAACCTTTCCTTGCAGTTGCCCCTGAAATTTGTTACTGAAATTCGCATGAATCAGGCAATGAGCGCATTGGCCGCCGTTTGCGGCGGGGTCGGCGGGCGGCCTTCAAGAACCATAAGTCCCCCGCGGACCGAATGTTTGCCGTGCACCGCGCGGACGAGCTTTGGTCCGCTGCCTCTTCGGGCATGGTGGTTTTGGTGCTCTCTGGCCGTTTTCATGTTTGCGCTCTGGCCTGCTTCAGGGTTTGCGCTTACGGAAATCTCCAATGTCAGGCATTGGGCGGCGCCCGATCAGACGCGCATTGTTTTCGATCTCAGCGACGAACCGGTTTACCGGTTTGACATTCAGAAAAACAAGGTTATCCTGGAATTCTCCGACGCCTCCTTTTCTCCATCCCTTCCGCCGGAAAAGATCTTTCGTAAGCCCGGCGTTGCCAAAATTCTTTTTATTCGCGGGGAGGACGGGAAATGCACCATTCAGATTTATCTGAAAGATCACTCCGGCGCGGAAGTTTTCCCGCTGAAGAAATTTATGGACAAGCCGGACCGCGTGGTGGTCGATGTGTTTCTGACCGAAGCGGAGAAAGCCCCGGCCGTTGTGAAGCGCAAGGCGCCTTCGGCTCCCAAACGGGTCATTGTGATTGATCCCGGCCACGGCGGAGAGGATCCCGGCGCCATCGGCAAGAAAGGGACGTATGAAAAGCACGTTGTGCTGGCCATCAGCCGGGAGATCAAGAAAGCCATTGACAAAATGCCCGGGTATCGGGCGGTGCTGACCCGCGACGGAGACTATTACGTATCCTTCAGCAAACGCCTCGGCGTGGCCCGCAAGCACCAGGCAAGCCTCTTTATCAGTGTTCACGCGGATGCGGCCCGGAACCGCGAGGCCCAGGGCAGCTCCGTTTATTGTCTGTCCACCGGCGCGGCCAGCAACGAAGCCGCAAAGCTTTTGGCCAGAAACGAAAATCTCTCCGACATCATCGGCGGTGTTCCCGGCGGCGAAGGCAATAATCAATCCGATGAAATCATCCTGAATATGTTTCAAACCAACACGATCAACCTGTCAAAAACCTATGCGGCCGACCTGCTGGACCAAATCGGCCGCGTGCAATGTCTGAAATATCCCACGTTTCACGAGGCGCCTTTCCGTGTGCTGAAGCTGCCGGATACCCCCGCCGTGCTTCTGGAAACCGCCTACCTTTCCAATCCGCAGGAAGAGAAGCTGCTCAAAACGCAATCGTTTAAGAAAAACATTGCCCGCGCGGTGGCTTCGTCCGTTGACCGCTATTTTGCCGGATCGAATGCAGTCGCTGAGAGTGTCGGCGAAGACGAGGGGGAAAGCCGCGACGAAAAGCAGCCAAAGAAATCCGCCG
>JAQVQT010000130.1:2945-5587 GCA_028701435.1 Smithellaceae bacterium
AAAAACATTGCCCGCGCGGTGGCTTCGTCCGTTGACCGCTATTTTGCCGGATCGAATGCAGTCGCTGAGAGTGTCGGCGAAGACGAGGGGGAAAGCCGCGACGAAAAGCAGCCAAAGAAATCCGCCGAGGCCGCAGGCGCCAAAGGCAGGATGAAAACAGCCGAGTACACGGTTGTGCGGGGGGACACGCTGCAGAAGATTGCGCAAAAGCATGAGACCGACCTTGCCGCCCTTTTGACCCTGAACAGCATGAAGATCAACGATCCTCTTTTTGCCGGGCGGAAAATTCTCGTTCCAGCCGGTGAGACCGCAGGCGCCAAAGGCAGGATGAAAACAGCCGAGTACACGGTTGTGCGGGGGGACACGCTGCAGAAGATTGCGCAAAAGCACGAGACCGACCTTGCCGCACTTTTGACCCTGAATAAAATGAAGCTCCGTGATCCTCTGTATGCCGGGCGGAAAATTCTCGTTCCGGCCGGTGAGACCGCAGGCGACGGAGGGAGGATAAAAACAGCCGAGTACACGGTTGTGCGGGGAGACACGCTGCAGAAGATTGCGCAAAAGCATGAGACCGACCTTGCCACCCTTTTGACCCTGAACAGCATGAAGATCAACGATCCTCTTTTTGCCGGGCGGAAAATTCTCGTTCCGGCGGGCGGGGAGGAAACGGCCGGCAAAAGACGCCTGAAAAAATACACCGTCCAAAAAGGCGATACGTTGTTTTTGCTCGCGAAGAGCAGTTCCGTCACCATTGAGGAATTGCGGCGCCTCAATAAAATGACGGATACCGACGTTTTACGGGTGGGGCAGAGAATTCAGCTGCCCGAGTAAGAGAAACCGAAGGTTTGAAAGGAGGCTTTCATGACAGCGGCAACCGAACAGGCGTTAAGCGGTCTTCGTGATCTATCCACGATTCAATGGTACGTGATTCCGCTTCTGGCGATTGTGATTTACATTTACGCCCGTGAAATCAGGGAAGCCAGGAAAACGGCGGATTGGAACGCCGTTCTGGCCGGTTTGACCATCTTCGGCGTCGATTTCTTCAACGAGACCTGGAACGGCTGGGTCCTTCATTTCACGGGTCGGTCCGCTTTCTGGACCACGCCCGGCGAAACGGCGCTGCGCACGATGGTCGGCTGGAACATTGAAATCATGTTCATGTTTCTTCTGGTGGGCATTATCTTCTACAATACCCTATCGGAGAGCAAAAAAGAGAAAATTCTGGGAATGCCCGAAAAATGGTTCTGGGCGATCGGATACAGCGTTTTCTGCGTCTTCGTCGAATGCCTGCTGAACATCGGCGGACACCTGGTCTGGGAGTATCCCTTCTGGTATCTCTCGTTTCAGGGGGTGTGGTTGATTTTCCTGATCGGTTATTTCCACTTTTTCTGTTTTGCCATTCTGGTCATCAGCCTCAAAACCATGAAGGCCAAACTGACGACGGTGGGCATCATTTACGCCGTGCCCGTAATCATGAATGTGCTGGCCTTCGGCTTCTGGGGCTGGAATTACTGATGCCTTTCGGCAATGCAGGCCGAACGGCCCGGAGCGGTTGATGCGCTTGTTTTTTAAAAAGACCCGAATCATTTTTCTTATCGGATTGACGTTGATTTTGTCCTGCACGCCGGCGGAAGAACCGGCCGGAAAGGACGACCGGCTCGCCGTGATCGCCACGATTTTTCCCCTGTATGACTTTGCCCGCAACGTCGGCGGGGATAAAGTTGCAGTCTCCATGCTGCTGCCGCCCGGCTCGGATGTTCATCATTACGAGTTGAAACCCAACGACATCATTCGCGTCAGCAAGGCGGACATTTTTCTGTTTACCAGCTTTGAACTGGAACAGTGGGCCTACAAGATCATCAATGCGGCCGCCGAGAAAACGAATATGCTGGCGGTTGAAACCGGGCAGGGCGCGTTTCTGCTGCCCCTGCCGGAGTCGCCCGAGCAGGATCCCGGCTATTCGGCGGCGGGACAGGCAAATGATCCGGACCATGCGTCGAAATACGATCCGCATATCTGGCTGGACGCCGCCAACGCGCAGAAAATGATCGACAACATCGCGGCGGCTTTCATCCTTCGGGATTCAAAAAACAGCGAGGTCTATCGGGAAAACGCCGAGCGCTATAAACGTCAACTGACGGAGCTGGATGAACAATACCGAACCCAGCTTTCCGCGTGCAAAACCAAAACCGTCTTGCATGCCGGGCACTGGGCCTTCGCGTATCTGGCCAACCGGTATCATCTGCATTACCGGTCGGCCTACAACAGCTCGGCGGATGCGGAGCCTTCTCCGCAGCAGATCCTGTCTCTGATGGAGCAGGTCAGGGCGCAAAAGCTGCGCTATATTTATTACGAAGATCTGGTGGCCCCGAAGCTCGCCGCGACGATAGCCTCCGAAACCGGCGTGGAGCTGCTCAAGCTCAACAACGGACACGATGTCGGCAAAAAAGATTTTCAGGCAGGCGAAACCTATCTGTCGCTGATGGAAAAAAATCTGATCAATCTGAAGAAGGGTATGCAATGCCGGTAATTCGTGTAGAGGAATTAACGTTTTGTTACAACGGAACGGAGGTGATCAGCGAGATTGGTTTTGCCGTGGAAAGAGGCGTCTATCTGGCCGTCGTGGGGCCCAATGGATCGGG
>JAQVQT010000131.1:0-2227 GCA_028701435.1 Smithellaceae bacterium
GTCGCCGGTCTGGCGACTTCATTCGGTTCGGGCGCGATGACCAACTCTTTCGCCGATTACGCGAAGGCCAAAATGATTATTCTGGTGGGCACCAATATCACAGAAGCGCATCCGGTTGCTGCGACGTTTGTCAAAGATGCGGTGCTGGCCGGCGCCAAACTGATTGTGATTGATCCCAGGCGCACGGATATGGTGGATTTTGCCGAGATGCACGTGCCGCTGAAGGTCGGCTCCGACGTGGCCCTGATCAACGGAGTGATGAACGTGCTCATTGAGGAAAATCTGTACGACAAGCAATATGTGGATTCCTGCACGGAGGGATTTGAAGACCTCAAAAAGAAAGTGATGGAATATCCGCCGGAGCGGGCAGCGGAAATCAGTGGCATTCCCGCCGACACCATCCGCGAGCTGGCGCGCAAAATGGCGTCCGTCAAACCGGCCATGCTGATGTACACGCTGGGCATCACCGAGCACATCTGCGGCGTCAACAACGTCATGTCCTGCGCCAATCTTCAGATGCTTTTAGGCAATGTCGGCGTTGAATGCGGCGGCGTCAATCCACAGCGCGGCCAGAACAACGTTCAGGGCGCCTGCGACATGGGCGCGCTGCCCAATGTTTTTCCCGGTTATCAGCAGGTGGCCAATGCGGACGCCCGGGCCAAGTTTGCCAAAGCCTGGAACGTCAAAACCCTTCCGGACAAACCAGGGTTTATGATGCCGACGATGATGAAAAATCTGACCACCGGAAAAGTCAAAGCCTTTTACGTTTTCGGTGAAAACCTGGCCAACACCGAACCGGATATTCATCATGTCGAGCGTGAACTGCAATCGGCGGAGTTCCTGGTCTGCCAGGATATCTTCCCGACGGAAACCACCCGGTTTGCGCATGTCATTCTGCCTGCCGCGGCCTGGAGTGAAAATGACGGCACTTTCTCGAGCTCGGAGCGGCGCGTCAACCGCGTGCGCACGGCCAGTGTGCCACCGGGCGATGCCAAACCCAACTGGTGGATCTTCAAGGAGCTCGCGAAAAGATTCGGCCACGAATGGGAATCCGCGAGCGCTCAGGAAATCTGGGATAATGAAATATCCGTATTGGCGCCCTCTATGGCGGGAATCAAGTATGCCCGCCTGGAAGGTGACGGTTTGCAGTGGCCGTGCCCCAGCGCAGAGCATCCGGGCACACCGACGCTGCACAAGGGCGGAAAATTCACCCGCGGTCTGGGCATGCTGAAAGCCATCGACTATATTCCACCCGCGGAAGTTCCCGATTCGGAATATCCGTTTGTCCTCTCCACCGGAAGACGCCTGTACCATTACCACACGCGGACGCAGACCGGGCGATCCGCGGGGATCAACGAACTTCTCGGCGAGGAGACGGCCGATATTTCCGCGGCCGATGCCGCGTCCAAAGGCATTGCGGACGGTGAAAAAATCTCCGTGAAATCCCGGCGCGGCGAGGTGGTCGTAAAGGCGCGCGTGACCAAGGAAGTGCCCCCCGGCCTGGTCTGGATGGCGTTTCATTTCCGGGAAGCCTGCGCCAACTGGCTTACCAATCCGGTGTATGACCCCGTAACGCAGACGGCGGAATACAAGGCCTGCGCGGTGAGGATCGACAAACTGAGATAACGGCCGTGAAAAACATCCCGCAGCAAAAATGCGGGATGTTTTTTGTGTAAAACTATGTTATTTTAGACATACTTGAAAGAGAGGGAAAGCATTGTTCATGAAAAAAGCCATTCTTGCGATTGTTCTTGTACTGACTGTCCTGGCGGCACCCTTTCAGGTTCTGGCCCAGGATAAAATTTCCGTAGCGGTTGCAGCAAATTTCATTTCCGCTTTTAAGGAGATCGCGGCGGATTTTGAGGAGCAGACCGGCGTGAAGGTGGAAGCGACATTTTCTTCGACGGGCAACCTTTACAGCCAGATCAAAAACGGCGCCCCGTATGACGTGTTTCTGGCCGCGGATGAAAAACGGCCGGATCTTCTTCATCAGGAAGGATGGGCGGAAGGGACGTTTATTTATGCGCGCGGACAGGCCATTTTGTGGTCGGCCGACCCCAATTTTTGCAAAGTGCCGACCTGGCGGGAAGCCCTGAAAAGCGACAGGATTAAAAAAATTGCCATCGCCAATCCCGTCACCGCTCCCTACGGCGCGGCAGCGAAGGCGGCCCTGCAAAAAGCGGGGTTATGGGACGGTCTTGAAAAAAAGCTGGTTTTTGGTGAAACC
>JAQVQT010000131.1:2327-5580 GCA_028701435.1 Smithellaceae bacterium
CGACAGGATTAAAAAAATTGCCATCGCCAATCCCGTCACCGCTCCCTACGGCGCGGCAGCGAAGGCGGCCCTGCAAAAAGCGGGGTTATGGGACGGTCTTGAAAAAAAGCTGGTTTTTGGTGAAACCATTGCCCAGACGTTTCAGTATGCATCAACATCGGCGGTGGATGCCGGCTTTTGCGCGTTTTCCGCCGCGGCAAGCCGAGAGGGGAAAAACGGCTGCTTCTTCAGCATTCCGGAAGCGCCGGATATTGTGCAGGCCGGGTGCATTTTGAAAAAATCCAAAAATCAAAAATGCGCTGAACTGTTTATGGCCTATCTGCTTTGCGCTGACGCCGCCAAAACCAAGAAGAAATACGGTTACCGGTAAATATGGATTATCTTGCGCTTTATGTGACGCTGAAACTGGCCCTGGTAACCACGGTTGTTTTGATTGTGGTGGCCGCGCCGGTTGCCTATCTGCTGGCCTACACCCGCTTCCCCGGAAAATCGTTTGTGGAGGCTCTGATTTATCTGCCGATGGCCCTGCCGCCGACCGTGATCGGGTTTTATCTGATTATCGTCATGGGGCCCCGGGGCTGGGCCGGACGGGTCTGGGAAGCCGCAACCGGCGGATCCCTTTTGTTTACCTTTTTGGGGATTACGATTGCGTCCGTCATTTATTCCATTCCGTTTGCCGTCCAACCGATGAAAGCGGCCTTTTCCAGAATTGACCGCCGCCTGCTGGAAAGCGCATACATTCTCGGCCTGTCGAAGCGGGCGACCTTTTTGCGCGTGATTATTCCCAATTCGGCCTCCGGCATTGCCGCCGCCGCGGTGCTGGTTTTTCTGCACTCGATCGGCGCGTTCGGCGTTTTGCTGATGGTCGGCGGCAGCATTCCCGGAGAAACCAAAGTGGCGTCCATCGCCATTTATGAGGCCGTCGAAATGATGAACTATGAGGCCGCGGGACTGATCGCGCTGAGCTTTATCCCAATCAGCTACGCCTTCCTATTGCTGATCAACCGATTTAACGAAAGGGCCAATGCATGAACCTTTCCGCCTCGTTCAGAAAGAGACTGAAATATTTTGACCTTTCGCTTTCGCTTTCCTGCCGGCCGGGAAAGATGACCGTGATGATCGGCCCTTCCGGCGGCGGCAAGACCACGGTCATTCGAATGCTGGCAGGTTTGACGGCGCCGGATGCCGGACGGGTGGTTTTCGGCGATGAAGTCTGGTTCGATTCCGCAAGGAATATTCATCTGAAGCCTCAGAAACGAAGGCTGGGGTATGTTTTTCAGGACTACAGCCTTTTCCCGCATCTCAATTTGTATGACAACGCGGCGTTTGCCGCGGAAAGCAAAAAGGAGGTCGATGAACTCTTCGAGCTTTTCAAAATCAGCCATTTGAAAAAACGCAAACCGCACATGGTTTCCGGCGGTGAGCGTCAGCGCTGCGCGATCTGCCAGGCGCTGGCCCGGCATCCGCGCCTGCTCTTGCTCGATGAGCCGTTTTCCGCGCTGGATGTGGTTACGCGCCGCGGCTTGCGCGAAGAGCTGAAAAGCCTGAAGGGAAAGCTGTCCTGTCCCATGATTTATGTGACGCACGATATCCATGAAGCCCTGTTTCTGGCCGATGAGATTCTGCCGGTCGTGGATGGAAAGATCGACCGCGGCTGGATGCAGCGCACCATCACGCGGGAACCGGGAGAGGGAGTAACCGCCAGAGGAGCGCGCGAACCGCGCCTGTCGCTGGTGTATTGAGGAGAAAAAATATTCATGAACATCTGTACCTATTCCTACGAAGAGTACCTACACCTGGTGAAGTCCTTTCACGGCACGCTGGCGCCGGGTCTGCTGATCGGCGGTTTTATCGTGGATCTGGCGATGAAGCATCTGCCGGAAGGGGAGTTTTTTGACGCCGTTTGCGAGACGCCGGTTTGCCTTCCCGACGCCGTGCAGATTTTGACCCCCTGCACGATCGGCAACGGCTGGCTTTCCGTGGTTCCCTTCGGCAAATTTGCCGTAACCCTGTATGAAAAATACAGTGGAAAGGGTGTGCGGGTTTATCTGGACACGAAAAAACTGGAGGCCTGGCCGGAGGTGCGCGACTGGTACTTCAAGAAAAAGAAAAAAGGTGAGCAGGATGCGGACGCGCTTTTTGCGCAGATTCGGGAAGCGGGGCACGGATTGCTCGGCATTCAGCATGTGCAGGTTGAACCGGAGAAAGTCCGCCGCAAAAAAATGGGGCCGGTGGCCGTCTGTCCGTCCTGCGGCGAGGCCTATCCGATTCGCGACGGAGACAGGTGCCGCGGTTGCCGGGGAGAGTCTCCCTACAGGGATGTGAAAGCGGTCCGCTAGCCCGCGCGCACTCAAAAAACATTTGCGAAGCGTCGCGGGTGGAATCCAGGCGGATTGCGCAAAATCGCAGCGCCCCTTTGCGCACGGGATCGAAGCACCCCGGAAGAACGAATTTCCCGAAATGAGAGAAAGAAAAAACATGCTCAAACCCGGCACCCTTCTGAATCGTTTGTATGAACAGCTCGAACCGGCTGCGAAAAGCCGGCGGATCGCCGAACTTCGCATCGGTCTCAGTTACGTGGGGGTGAGGCTGGAGGACGGCGGAACGGGTCTGGCCGCCGTGCTTGGCCGTAACGCCTTCGGCAGTTGCACGGTTTTTCCGGCCGCCGGAACCTACACAGGCTCGTCCGCGGCGGAGCTGCTGGCCTATCTCACGGAGGGCAAAAACGCTCTCGAGCGCTCCGTCGGTCTGGCGGCCGCCAATGCTTTGATGGAAGCGCCTTCCGATGCGTCGGAAGACCGGGAGGCCACGACGTATTTCGGCCTGAAGCCCGGGGAAAAAGTTGCCATGGTCGGCCTTTTTGCGCCCTTGGTCGAACGCATTCGCGCCGCCGGCGCCAGTCTTACCGTGATTGAAAAAAATCCCCAAAGGCTCAAGCCGCTGCCGCCGGATCAAAAACAACAGGCGCTTAAGGATTGCGACGTGGCCATCATCACCGCCACGACGCTTCTCAATCATACCCTGGAGGAAACCCTTGCGGCGCTGGCTTCTCCGCGAGTCGTTGCCGTGATAGGGCCTTCCACGCCGCTTTTGACGGCCATTTTTTCCGGCACGCCCGTGACCCATCTGGGAGGAGCGGTGGCGGTCGATTCCGCCAGAATTTTGCAGGTCATCTCCGAGGGGGGAGGCACGCCGGCGCTGAGGCCCTATCTGCGTTTTGTGAATCTGATCATCGGCAAGTGAGAAGGCGGCG
>JAQVQT010000132.1 GCA_028701435.1 Smithellaceae bacterium
CTCCCTGACGATGAAACCTTCCAGATGAAGGCCCGCCGATTCCATGTCCTCATCGTTGATGCCGGTATTGCCCACCAGCGGATACGTCATGGCCACAATCTGGCCTTTATAGGAAGGATCGGTAATGACTTCCTGATAACCGGTCATGGCGGTGTTAAAAACAACCTCCCCCAGTGCTTCGCCCGCACCCGCAAAGGCAAAGCCTTCAAAGGAGCTGCCGTCTTCCAGGATTAAAAGGGCCTGAGGATGTTTGTTTAACAGGGGCAATTTAAATCTCCAATTTCAAGGATGGAAATGACCGAAGATCAGCATCTTTTCCCGGATTGAGCAAGCGCCGCTTCGATGAATTTGGCAAAAAGCGGGTGGGGCTGGGTCGGACGGGATTTAAACTCCGGGTGGAACTGGCAGCCCAGAAACCACGGGTGGTCTGAAATTTCCACGATTTCCGCCAGCGTGCCGTCCGGCGACGCGCCGGTAATGCGCAGGCCGCAATCGGTCAGCGTCTTTTTAAAATCATTGTTGAATTCGTAACGGTGGCGATGCCGTTCGGAAATGTCTTTCCGGCCATAGGCGCTGAAAGCGAAGGATTGCTCCTCAACCTTACAGGGCCAGGCGCCCAGACGCATCGAGGCGCCCTTGTCTTTCACGCTGCGCTGTTCGGGCAGCAGATCGATGACCGGATATTTTGTGGTCAGGTCAAACTCGGAGCTGTTGGCCTTTTCCATGTGGCAGATGTTTCGCGCATATTCGATCACCGCCATCTGCATCCCCAGGCAAATGCCGAAATAGGGAATTTTGTTTTCCCGCGCGTATTGAACCGACGAAATCATGCCCTCAA
Source organism: Smithellaceae bacterium (assembly GCA_028701435.1). Lineage (GTDB taxonomy): Bacteria > Desulfobacterota > Syntrophia > Syntrophales > Smithellaceae > UBA8904. The sequence continues at coordinate 839 of JAQVQT010000132.1, forward strand.
TGCCCCGGTTGCCGAAGCCGCCGGGCACCAAAACCGCATCCACATCGGACAAATGACGCGCGGCTCCTTCTTCTTCGATCTTTTCCGTATCGACAAATTTCAGTTTCACGCGGCAGTCGTTGGCAATGCCGCCGTGCACCAGCGCCTCGTTGAGGCTCTTGTAGGAATCGGTCAGGTTGACGTATTTTCCCGCGATCGCCACGCAGACCTCCCCCGCCGGGTGATCGAATTTTTCAACAACGTTTTCCCAGGCGCCAAGTTTCGGCCGGCCGGTCCACATATTGAGCAGCTCAATGATTTTTGCATCCAGCCCTTCGTGATGATACACCAGCGGCACTTCATAGATGCAGCCGACGTCCTTCGCGGTAAAAACGGAAGAAACTTCCACATTGCAGAAAAGCGAGATTTTGGCCTTGATGTCTTCCGACAGAAAGTTTTCCGTCCTGCAAAGCAAAATATCCGGCTGAATGCCGATTTCCCGGAGCGCCTTGACGCTGTGCTGCGTGGGTTTGGTTTTGACCTCTCCCGCGGTTTTGATCAGGGGAACCCAGGTCAAATGAATAAAGATGGCGTTTTGTTTGCCCGCTTCATTGCGGAACTGCCGAATGGCTTCCAGGAAAGGCAGGCTTTCGATGTCGCCCACGGTGCCGCCGATTTCCACAATCGACACGTCGAACCCCTCGGCCGTCTTTCGAATGAAGTCCTTGATTTCATTGGTGATGTGTGGAATGACCTGAACGGTCTTGCCCAGGTAATCACCGCGCCTTTCCTTGGTAATGACGGAAAAGTAAACCTGCCCGGTGGTGAGGTTGTTGCGCTTTCCCATGCAGGTGGATGAGAACCGTTCGTAGTGTCCCAGGTCCAGATCCGTTTCAGCGCCGTCGTCGGTCACAAAGACTTCGCCGTGCTGAAACGGGCTCATGGTTCCGGGATCGACATTAATGTAAGGATCCAGTTTCTGATTGGTCACGCGAAGACCGCGGGCCTCCAGGATGGCCGCAATGGAGGCGGCCGCCAGCCCCTTGCCCAACGACGAAAGAACCCCGCCGGTCACAAAAATAAATTTGGTATTTTTCACAATGGATCCTCTTTGCAATCCCGCACAACGTTGAAAAGGCCGGCCGGTTGTTCCATCAACAAATAAACAGCATTTCCCAGAACTTCGGCAGGGGCCAGGTTTCGTCATCTACAAGATTTTCCAGGGCGTCCACGTATTCGCGAAGCTCATCCATCTTCGGTTTGACTTTGGCGCCCAGCATTTCCGCCTTCTTGGGCTCATCGTGCAAGGCGCCGGCCGCTTCCACTTTGGCTTGAATATCCTTGTTTGTCGTATAGATATTATTAATCAAATCAAGGATTTTCTTTAAAATCTCCATCTGAGGCGACACCACCGCGGCAGAGCCCAGAACATCTTTGGTATCGACAATCGCCTTCGCCAGTTTCTTTTGATAATCCAGGGCAGCCGGAAGGATCTGGGTCATACACATGGTGTTGAGGCAGTTGACCTCGATTTCCAGGTCCTTGATGTAGCGCTCCACATGAATCAGGTATCGTGATTTAAGCTCCACATTGGACAGCACTTCATATTTTTCAAAAAGTTTTAACGCCTTGTCGGTAATCAACGCTTTTAACGCGCTGGGCGTGGTTTTTTCGTTGGGCAGACCTCTTCTTTTTGCCTCCGCCTCCCATTCCTTCGTATAATTGTCGCCGTTGAACAAAATCGGCTTAATGTATTTGATTTCATTTTTTAAAACTTCAAAAACGGCCTGATTGATATTCTTTGTTCCCTTGGCTTTAATCTTTTCCGCCAGTTCATCCAAACTTTCGGCCACCATCGTATTGATCACCAGGGCCGGTGAGGCGATATTTTGAGAAGACCCCACCGCCCGGAACTCAAATTTATTGCCGGTAAAAGCAAAAGGCGATGTCCGGTTGCGGTCGGTATTATCCTTGCTGACCTGGGGCAACGAGGCAATGCCCAGATCAATAATTTCCTCTTTGGTCGCTTTGTTCACGGTGCCTTTCTCGATATTGGACAGAATCTGCGTCAGCTGCTCGCCCAGAAACACCGAGATGATGGCCGGCGGCGCTTCATTGGCGCCCAGCCGGTGATCATTTCCGTAGGACGCAACGGCGGCGCGCAAAATATCCGCGTGCTTGTAAACGGCGCGAACGGTCGCAATCAAAAATACCAGGAACTGAATGCTGTCCTCCGGTGTCCGGCCGGGATTGAGCAGGTTGTTATCATGGTTGTCGGACAGAGACCAGTTGACATGCTTGCCCGATCCGTTGATTTTGGCAAACGGTTTTTCATGCAGCAGAGCGGCCAGACGATGCTTTCTGGCGACATATTTGAGCGTGTCCATGACCAGCTGGTTATGGTCAACGGCAATGTTGGCTTCTTCATAAACGGGCGCAATTTCATACTGGCTGGGCGCCACTTCGTTGTGGCGGGTCTTGGCCGGAATGCCGAGTTTGAAAAGCTCCTCCTCCACATCATGCATATAGGAGGAAATTCTTTCCTTGATGCTGCCGAAATACTGATCTTCCAGTTCCTGGCCTTTGGCCGGAGGCGCGCCGACGACGGTCCGGCCGCCCAGCACCAGATCCTGACGCTTGTAATAGTAATCCATGTCGATCAGAAAATACTCCTGCTCCGGTCCCAGATTGGCGTGAACCTTTGTCACATTTTTAGCGCCCAGCAGCTTGAGCATGTTGACGGCGCTGTTGTTGAGCGCGCGAATGGAGCGCAAGAGCGGCGTTTTTTTGTCCAGCACCTGTCCGGTGTAGGAGATAAAGACCGTCGGGATGCAAAGCGTTGTGGAAATGCCGTTGCGCTTAATGAAGGCGGGCGACGACATGTCCCAGGCTGTATAGCCGCGCGCTTCAAACGTCGCGCGGATGCCTCCGGAGGGGAAAGAAGACGCGTCCGGTTCGCCCTGCACCAACTGCTTGCCGGAAAACCGTTCAATGACCGCGCCGGGCCCGCAGGGATCGGCAAACGCGTCATGTTTTTCGGCGGTAATGCCGGTCATGGGCTGAAACCAGTGAGCAAAATGCGTCGCGCCTTTTTCGAGCGCCCACTCCTTCATGGCGTGAGCGACAATATTAGCCGTTTCCGCATCCAGCGTTTTATCTTCATTAATCGCTTCCATTAATTTCCGGAAGGTGTCTTTCGGAAGCTTTTCCTTCATCATTTTATGATTGAAGGTGTCCTCGCCGAAATACGCCGATACGGGAACAAATTTTTCTTTTTCGATGACGTATTGCCTTTCCGCCGCAATCGTGGGTGTTGTTTTTTTCATAAAGGTCTCCATCCTTAAAATGTGATCATGGTTATTCTATCGGTGCATTCTCCGCGATTTCCCAGACGCCGGTGGGGCACGCCCCGGCGCAAAAACCGCAACCTATACAGCGTTCGCCGTCCACAACATATTCAAAACCGCCCGCGGGTGTCTCAGACCGGGAAATCGCTTTTTGCGGGCAGATCTCCTCGCATAGGCCGCAGTCCCGGCAAGCGCCGCAAGACGCGCAATTCGCCGCGCAGGAGGATGTATCGGCAAATTCGCCGATACGGGGATCAAAATACTGAAGCTTGACCCGTTCATAACGGATCGCCGGCAGCTTGTCATAGGTTTGGTCCGCGCCTCTCAGCAGGCCGTCAATGGTCCGGGCGGCTATGCGTCCCGCGCCGATAGCGTCCGTCAGCAACCCGGGGCGGACCGCATCGCCGATCGCATAAACCTGAGGATCGCTCGTGGCGTATGTCTCATCCACCACGACAAAACCTCTTTCCGTTGCGATTCCTTCCGGCAGGAAGGACAAATCAGGCCGGTCGCCCACGGCGACAATCACCGTATCCGCGGGCAATATTTCACCGTTGTTCAATTCCACGCCTTCATCCGTAACGGCTTTTGTAAAACGCGGCCAGAGAAATTTCGCGCCCGCCGCTTCGGCGTGCTTTCTTTCCACACCAAAGGATGCGGGCTCCTGCACGTCAATCAGCGTGACGCTTTTCGCGCCCAGGCGGAAAGCCTCCGTTGCCGCGTCGCAGCCCACATTCCCCGCGCCGATTACGACGACCTGTTTACCGACATCCGCACAATCGCGTTTGCTTTGCCGCAAGAATTCCAAAGCGGTCAGGGCTTTTTCCATGCCCGGGACATTCAATGTGCGGGGCAGAGCCGCCCCCGCCGCAATGACAACGTAATCGTTTTCATTTTTCAGTTTCTGAAAGCGGTCTTTCGTCAAGGGCTTGCCCAAATGCACCTGACGAATGTTTTGGGCCAGCCTTTGAATTTCATGTTCCACCACGTCGCCGGGAATGCGGCTTTTGGGGATCGAATCCGTCATCTTGCCGCCCAATTGTTTTTGACTCTCCAGAATAACCGCTTCATGGCCTTTCATCCACAACTGCCAGGCCACGGAAAGCCCGGACGCGCCGCCGCCGATCACGGCAACTTTTTTGCCTGTCTCCCCAAGGCGCGAAGGTGTCTTAGCCGCAAGGGAAGCCTTGCCCAGCAGCGTGACATCGACCGCCTGCAAACTGACCAGCTGTCTTGTGCAGTTCTGCATGCAGAGGTTGGGGCACAGATAGCCGCAGACCGTCGCCGGGAAAGGCGTGTATTGCAGGGCCAGGTCAACCGCCTCATCCACCTTGCCCTGACGGATCAGTTCCCATCTTTTCTGGACGGGGATGCCGGTCGG
>JAQVQT010000133.1 GCA_028701435.1 Smithellaceae bacterium
AAGAGGTTTTGTCTTCAGGATTTTCTTGACAGAATAAACCGAGTTTCTTATGGTTCGCGCATGCATAATCAATATACGATTCAAGCGTCACAGTGGTTTGTCGTGATTCTGATTCTGGTCGGAATGGTATTTCCCGTCCGGGCGGCTGAACAAAAACAGAACATCTCCTGTCTGGGGCAGATTATCGCGGGAGAGCGGACGATTGTTCTGTCGGCGCCGGAGGGGGCGATCATGGGCCGGTTGCTGGTGAAGCGCGGGGATCAGGTGGCCCGGGGGGCCGAGTTGGCGCGATTGCGGGACTATGATACCCAGGCGGCGGCGGTGGATTGCGCCAGACGGGACATTGGTCTTGCCAGGGCCGGCCTGACGCTGGTGCAAAAAGGAGAACGACCCGAACAGGTCGAGGCGCAGCAGGCCGTTGTTGCCGCCCGTGAAGCGGCGCTGCGCATGCACAAGTCCAAGAAAGAGCGTTATCAGCAGTTGCACGCGAAATCGATTATTCCGGATGATGCCTACGAGGCGGTTCTGTATGACTTTGAGGCCGCCCAGGCGGATTTGCTTCGGGAGAAAAATGTTCTCGAAGGGATGCAGTCCGGACACAAGGAGGAGATCCGCCAGGCCGGCGCGAAAGTCGCCGTGGCCGAAGCGAACTACCGGCGGGAGATGGCCCTGCTGGAGGCACAACGCATCCGCGCTCCGATCGCCGGCAGAATTTTATCCATTCGAGCTTACCCCGGCGAGGCGATTGGCGAGTCGGGAATTCTGGATCTCGCCGATACGGAAAACATGATGATTCTGGCGGAAATCTATGAAACCGACATTTCCCGCGTGAGGGTTGGAAGCCGGGCGCGGATTCGCTCCACGGTCTTTGAAGGGGAGATCGGCGGACGGGTGGTGGAAATTGAGCGGAAAGTTGAAGCGGGGCGGATTTATGCCCTGGATCCGCGCCGCCATGCCGACCGGCGCATCGTCATGGTCCGCATCAAACCGGATCATCCTGCGCGTCTGGCCCCGTTCAGCAACGCCCAGGTCACGATCATCCTGAACACGCCATGAAGATCTTTGCCCGCATTCAAGCCTGGATGATGCCGGGGGGTATTTCCCTGGCCTGGCGTCAATTGAGCTACGACAAAAAACGCTTTGCCACGGCGATTGCCGGTGTTTCTTTCGGCGTCGTCATCATGCTCTTTCAGCAGGGAATCTATCAGGCCTTCCAGATTCTCGTCATCCGGCCGTTTGAGGCGATGCAGGGAGAGCTGGCGCTGATCAGTCCCGATTACCAGTATTTGCTTTCTTCCGGCCACTTTCCCGAGCGCCGCCTTTACCAGACCATTGCGGACAGCGATGTCGAGGCGGTCTATCCGGTGTCGATTTCCTATCAGAAGTGGCGCAATCCGGAGACCGGCGGCAAGATCGACACGGCTCTGTTCGGGGTCTATGCCGGCAGGAACCCTTTCATCATTCCGGAAGTGGCTTCCCGCGAGGATGTTTTGACCAGTCCGGAAAGCGTTTTGTACGATGACGGCTCTTCGCCGGATTTCGGCGATGTGGCCGGCCTGTTTGCAAAGCAGGGGGAAATTGAAACGGAAATCAACGACCAGCGCATTCGGGTCAGCGGCATCTTCAGCATGGGTCAAACGCTCGCGGCTTACGGTCATGTGATTGTGGGCATGGAAACGTATCAGCGCCTGAGCGGCGCGCCGTCCGGCACGATCAACTTTGGGATGATCCGCCTCAAGCCCGGCGCCGATCCGGAAGCGGTGGCCCGGCGTCTTCAGAAAATCTTGCCGGAAGACGTGGCGGTGCTCACACGCGGACAGCTCATCAAGCGGGAGCAGGTTTACTGGCAGAACAACACACCCGTGGGTTTCATTACCATCTCGGGCATGATCCTGGCCATGTTTGTCGGCGCCGTGATCGTGTACCAGATTCTTTACACGGACATCAATGATCATTTGAAGGAATACGCCACCCTGACGGCTATCGGCCTCGGACCGGGTTATTTCGTCAAATTCATTCTTTCGGAGTCGCTGATCCTGCTGGTCATTGGGTTTATTCCCGGATTACTGGTCACCGCTCTTTTGTTTTTGCTGGCCGAGTCGTCGGCCGAACTGCCGACCCGGATTACCCTGTTCGACACGACGCTGGTTTTCTGCATGGCCGCGATCATGTGCCTGATCGCGGGATTTTTGGCGACCAGAAGGCTGCGTTCCGTTGACCCGGCCGATATTTTTTAAAGGGGATATGTATCCCATGACGACTGCCGCGCTTCACGAAAAAGCGTTGATTTCCGCGAATGATCTGAGCCACACCTTTGGCAGCGGCGAGGTGCGTCTTCAGGTTCTTCGTCAGGTCAACGTGGATTTCTACCCCGGTGAAATCGCCATCATCATGGGGCCGTCCGGCTCCGGAAAAACGACGCTGCTGACCCTGGCCGGCGCCCTGCGCTCCATTCAGGAGGGCAGCATTGTCATCGGCGGGATTGAATTGCGGGGCGCGACGCCCGACAGGCTGCTGGCCGTTCGCCATCAGATCGGTTTCATCTTTCAGGCCCACAATCTGCTGGAATCCTTGAATGCCCGGGAAAATGTTCAAATGGGGCTGGTTCACCGCACCGACCTGACGATTGATGAAATCCGTTCGCGCTCCATGGCCATGCTTGAACGGGTCGGACTGGCGGGTCATGAGCATAAACATCCCCCGCAGCTTTCCGGCGGTCAGCGGCAGCGCGTGGCCGTCGCCCGGGCCCTGGTTCGGGAACCGTCCATTATCATGGCCGATGAACCGACGGCTGCCCTGGACAAAACATCCGGCCGTGAAATCGTGGAACTTCTGCAGCGTCTGGCCCGGGAAATGCGCAGCGCCGTCCTCATGGTAACGCACGACAACCGGATTCTCGATTTGGCGGACCGGATTTTGACCCTGGAAGACGGCCGCGTCGAAGAAAATCACCGCGGGCTGGAGAGGGTTGCCGATTTGTTGAAGGAAGGCATCAACCGCATTGCGCGCTATCCGGCTTTTTTTGCCGGCGGGCCGCGGCACACGCCGTCTTCAGACTACACGGCTTTTGCGGACGAGACCCAACGGATGCTGTCCCGGGCGCACGCGGACATTCACGTTCTGGTGGCCCGCCGACTCTGTGTCAACCTGGTGTTCGAGGCGAAAATGCTGGCGGATCTGTCCGACGTTATCGGCCTGCTGGAAGAAGGGGTTCGCCAGTTCGGGGACCTTTTTTGCGAAAGGCCTGCCTCTGTTTCGACCAACCTGGTCAACTCTTTTTTTGAAAGCCTCGAATTTCTTCTGCAGACGGCTGCAGAAGCGGTTTCGTCCAGAAAGATGGAAGATATTGACATGTTGAACCGGCTCACGGAAGATCGCGGCCCGATGATGGAATCCCTGCGGGCGCGGCATTTTGAACGCGACAATGCGGCCTCGCGCCAGGTGCAGGATTATGGTTTCGATATCTCCAATCTTTTTGCGCGCCTGATCTATTTCCTTCATGTTCTGGCCGGTCAGTTGGCCGGCCTTGGGCGGGAGCAAAAAAAACTGTAACCGGCAAAAAAACTGCTGTGATTGACCACGACATGTGATATGTGCCGTCGTCGGCGGGAGAAAAAAGACGCTTTGAGATGAACGCCGGAAAATAGAGGAGGGTATGCAGATATTAAAATTTAAATTCGGGGACAGCGGCGAGAGAGTGGACGCATTTGGAATACGTTTTTTCGGGGATTTCGACGGCAGAGTGGGACACGGCGGAACCTTCAGCGAAATCCTTGCCGATCCGGATGTTCCTCCCATGACGACGCATCAAAGGGTCACCATCTGGTTCATGTTTGAAAAAATCCGTCCGTACGACAAGGTTTCCCGCATGCTGGATCACCTTTCCACAGGCCTGAAGAAGAGGGGATACGCCATCAAGGTTTCATCGCTCGACGGGCTGGTGGATACGACCTCCCCGGAATACGACAAAAAACCCGAGCGACGTTTTCCCGCCTCCCGCAGGATGCACGGCTGCAACGCGGCCAACGGTTTTTCCGTGACGGCCGAAAGAACCGATGCGAAATTGAAATTTTCATCAAAAGAAATTTCATCCATCAAAGAGGTGGCTGTCCAACTCGGTGAGGAAATTTACGCCCGTCCCTTGAAAATGGTTTCGCCCCAGCCGTGAGAAACGGACGGGTCCTTCGGCGGTCCCTTTCCGGCCGTTCAATCGAATCCCGTCACACTCCGAATTGAAACCCTTTGTCTTGAAACAGCGCGAGACAGGTGTCGACGACGTTTTCATCGTAGAGGATCCCTCTGTTTTTCCGGATCTCGTCGAGCGCTTTATCGATTCCGAGCGCGGGCCGGTAGGGACGGGGAGAGGCCATGGCCTCGACGACATCGGCCACCGAGATGATCCTGGCCTCGATCAGGATCTGGTCTCCGGATAGTTTTCGGGGGTACCCCGATCCGTTGATTCGTTCGTGGTGCTGATAGACGATTTCCGCAATCGGGTATTTGTACTCGATGTTTTTCAGAATTTCGTAGCCTTCCTGGGCGTGCTGCTTCAAAATATTGTATTCGTTGTCGGTGATCTTGCCCGGCCGGCTGAGGAACTCCGCGGGTACGTAGATTTTTCCGATATCGTGGAGCATGCCCGCCGTATGCACGGCGCTGATGTGCTCATCGCTGAAATTCATTTCGGCGGCGATCGCCTCGGCCAAGTGAGTCACCCTTTCCTGGTGGCCGGCGGTATAGGGATCCCGGACTTCCACGGCCGTGGAGAGCGCGCCGGTGGTTTCGTCCAGAACGCGCCGCAGGGTGATTTCCGCGCTGATGTCGATGACGGTTCCCTGGTAATGGATGAAATTGCCCCGTTCATCGAAAACGGCCCGGACGTTCATGGAAACCGATAGTTTGCTGCCATCCTTCCTGTAGAATTCCGTTTCAAATCCCTTCACATACCCGTCGGTTTGAAGAAGTCTGATCAATTCCTGCCGGCAGGCCGCATCAACATACAGATTTTCCGGATGGGACGTTGCCTCGATGTATTCTTCGGCGGAGGCATAGCCCAGCAGCGCCACCATGGCGGAGTTGACCATGGTGCACTTGCCCTCCAGGGTGGTCTGAAAGATGCCTTCAAAGGCGCTCTCAACAATGCTGCGGTATCTCGTTTCACTTTCCTTTAAGGCCTCTTCCGAAATTTTGCGCTCGGCCATTTCAAACAGCAGTTCTTCGTTGAGCTTCTGAAGTTCTTTTGTCCTTTCCTGCACCTCTTTTTCCAGCTCGTCGTGGGCGTTTCGCAGAATTTTTTCCGCTTCCTTTTTTTCCGTCACGTCGTTTCCGACGGATATGATTTCGGCGACTTGTCCTTTTTCATTTACAACCGGCCGGTTGGTCCATAAAATCCAGACCCTGCTTCCGTCTTTTTTGAGGTTTTCATTTTCATTGACGGTGTGCTCTCCGGGTTTCCGGCAGATTGACGCCATAAAGGCCGCGAGATCGCGTCC
>JAQVQT010000134.1 GCA_028701435.1 Smithellaceae bacterium
CAGGCGGATAAGGGACGTCAAGCAAACGATAATGGGTGTGTAGAAGAATGAACCCTGCAATCAGAGGCGCTGCCATGATCCGGCCATTGAAACCCTGTTTCTAAATAGAAACGGGGTTTTGCGTTTGTGCACCCGGCAGGATGCACCCATTTGTTGAAGGTTCAGAAACGCATTTGCACCATAAGTTCACGCCGCCCAGAAACGTTTGCATGTACACATCCGTCACGTCATTGCGAGAGCAGCGAAGCAATCGCATAATTTTTCATATTTAAAGAGATCGCCACGTCGCTTAAGCTCCTCGCGATGACAAAACATTAATTAAGCTTTTGCTCAATCTTTGATGATACGGAGACGCAGTTACGCATATCCTTAAAAGTGAAGGAGGAGGAAGCCGATGAACATTATCCCCTACACGGCGGAGCATACAATCTTCCGGGACAGCCTTCGGAAATTTCTCGACAAGGAAATCGTTCCCCATGTGGAAGCGTGGGAGGAGGCGGGCATCGTTCCCCGGAGCGTCTGGAAAAAAATGGGGGAGCAGGGATTTTTGTGCACGGATATTCCGGAGGAATACGGAGGTGCAGGCGGCGACTTTCTCTATTCCGTGATCGTCTGCGAAGAGCTTGTCAAAAGCAACTTCTCGGGACTTACCGCATCCCTGCACAGCGACATCTGCGTTCCCTATATTTCAGCATTTGCCTCGGAGGAGCAAAAGCGCAAATATCTGCCCGGCTGTGTTGCAGGCGACATCATTACGGCGGTCGCCATGACGGAGCCCAACGCCGGCAGCGACCTGGCCAAAATGAAGACCACCGCAGTGGAAGACGGCGATGATATTATTCTCAACGGCCAGAAGACCTTCATCAGCAACGGCATCAACAGCGATCTGGTCATCGTCGCCGCGCGCGATCCCGACGTCAAGCAGGAGCATCAGGCGGTTGACCTCTACCTCGTCGAGGCGGGAACGCCCGGTTTTGAAAAAGGAAAGCAGATCAAAAAAATCGGCTGGCACAGCCAGGATACGGCCGAGCTCTATTTCACCGACTGCCGGATTCCCAAAGGAAACCGTCTGGGAGAGAAGGGAAGCGGATTCATCAAGCTGATGATGAAGCTTCAGCAGGAGCGTTTGGTCTGCTCCATCGGCGCGGTGATTGCCGCGGAGTTCATCCTGGAATTGACCATCCGGTACTGTAAAGAGAGAAATGCATTCGGGCGTCCCATCTCCAAGTTTCAGCATGTGCAGTTTGAGCTCGTCGAGATGGCCACGGAGACGAAACTGGGGCGCACGTTCCTCGATAAGCTCATCATGGATCACATCGAGGGAAAAAATGTTGTGGTCGAGGTCGCCATGGCAAAATACTGGACGACGGACATGGCTTTCCGCGTCGCCGACCGGTGTCTCCAGCTTTTCGGCGGATACGGATACTGCGAGGAGTATCCCATCGCCCGCGCCTGGCGGGACATCCGCGTGACGCGGATTTTTGCGGGTACCAATGAAATCATGAAGACGATAGCGGCGAAGTTTATGGGGTTATAGGATTCGTTCCATTCATTAACCGGTCTTTAGGCGCCGGGAACCGGCGCGGGGAGGTGAAGGTCATGATGAATTATCCTTTGTTGCTCACAAATTTCATGCAGCACGCGGCCAAATATTATCCGGGCAAGGAGATCGTCTCCGTTTACACGACCGGCACGTTCCGCTACACGTATGCCGACTGGTACAAGCGCACCTGTCAACTGGCGGGCGCCCTGCGCGCCTTCGGCATTCAAAAGGGCGACCGGGTTGCCTCTTTCTCTTTGAACAACCATCGCCATCTGGAGCTTTACTTCGGCGTTCCCTGCATGAGCGCCGTATTGCATACGCTCAACATCCGGCTGTCCGTTGAACATCTGGTTTACATTATCAATCATGCGGAAGACCGCATCCTGTTCATCGACGAAGATGTCTATTTTCTCATCGAGCCGTTTAAAGATCAGCTGAAAACCGTGGAGCTGTATGTCATTCTGTCGCAATCCGGCGTCATGCCGCAAACCACGCTTTCGCCGGTGGTCCTGTATGACGACTGGATTAAAGGTTATCCGGAGGTCTATGATTTTCCGGTGGATCGCGATGAAAACGATCCCTGTCTCATCTGCTACACGTCGGCGACGACGGGCGATCCCAAAGGCGTGGTTTACAGCCATCGCGGTCTGGTGACACACTCTTTTACCACGGGCCTTGTCATGGGTATTCAGGAGAAAGACTGCGCGCTGCATATCGTTCCGATGTTTCATGCCAACGCCTGGGGAGCGCCTTTTGTCTGCACCCTGTGCGGAATGAAACAGGTGCTGCCGGGAAGGCAGATTCTGGACATGGCGTCGCTGTGCCGGATCATCGCCGAAGAGAAGGTCACCTTTTCCTGCGGCGTGCCGACGATCTGGATCATGCTGCACAATTACCTGGAGCAGGGCGGCGCACACGACTTCTCTTCCGTCGACAATTTTTTCTCCGGCGGATCGGCGCTGCCGAGGCATCTCATCGAATCTTTCGAAAAGAAATACGGCGTCATTCTGTCCCAGGGATACGGCGCCACGGAAACATCCCCGGTGGTCACCCTGTCGATTCCCAAAAGCTACATGCAAACGCTGAGCACGGACGAAAAGATCGACATTCGGACAACGGCGGGATTGCCGGTGCCGGGGCTCGATGTCAAGCTGATCAGCCTGGAGACAGGCAAAGAGGCCCTCATGGACGGCAGGGACATGGGGGAAATTTTGGTGCGCGGGCCGTGGATCGCCGGCGAATATTACAAAAATCCGCAGCAGAGCGCCGTCACTTTTAAAGATGGGTGGTTTCATACCGGAGACATCGGCATCATGAACCCCGAAGGCTACCTTACCCTCGTGGACCGGACAAAAGACCTCATCAAGAGCGCCGGCGAGTGGATTTCCTCCATCGATCTGGAAAACGCCATCATGGGATTCTCCGGCGTGCTGGAAGCGGCGGTTATCAGTCTGCCGGACGTCAAGTGGCAGGAAAGGCCGCTGGCCTGCGTGGTGCTCCGGCCTGAATCGGTCGGCGCCGTTACCCGGGAAGATATTCAGGCGTATTTGAAAGACAAGGTGGCCAAATGGTGGATTCCCGATGAAATTGTTTTCCTGCAGGAGCTGCCCAAGACCAGCGTGGGGAAATTCGACAAGAAAAAACTGCGGGCAACGGTCCTGCCGGAAGTTCTGAAAAAGAAGGAGAAGGCGTAAAGGCCGGTTGTCAGGATAGCAAGAGATGCCGTTACCGCTTTTTGCGGAAGATCAGCTTGATCGGGACTTTGTCGAAACCGAATTCGGAGCGGATGGAATTCATCAGATAGCGCTCATAAGAAAAGTGGACGCCTTTGGCGTGGGGGACAAAGAAGATGAAAGTGGGCGGCTTCACGCCGGTTTGCGTCGCGTACGAGATGCTCATGGAGCGGTTCTGAAAGCGGGCCATCGGATTTTTCCGGACGCATTTTTCCACCAGATCGTTTAAAGGCGAGGTGTCCACCCGTTTTGAATACTGGCTGTAAACCTCGTTGATGAGGTCAAAGATCTTCGGCGCGCGCTGCCCGGTCAGAGCGGAAATGAAAAGGATGGGCGCAAAATCCATGAATTTGATTTTGTCGTGAATATCCTCGACAAATTTGCCCACGGTTGCGTTGTCCTTTTCAATCTTGTCCCATTTATTCACGACGATGATGCAGGCTTTGCCGCGCTCATAGGCCAGCCCCACGATTTTGGCGTCCTGCTCGGTCATGCCTTCTTCCGCATCGATGAGGACCAGCGCAATGTCGCAACGGTTGATCGATTTGAGCGCCTGGATGACGCTGTATTTTTCCAGAGTCAGACTGATCTTGTTTTTCCGGCGGATGCCCGCCGTGTCGATGAGCAGATAGCGCCGGCCGTGAACTTTAATGATGGTATCGACCGCGTCGCGCGTCGTGCCGGGTGTGGGATTGGCGATGCTTCTTTCCTTTCCGGAAATCAGATTGATGAGAGATGATTTGCCGACGTTGGGTTTACCGACGATCGCCACGGCGACGGGTTCATTTTCACCCTCTTCGCTTTCAGCAGCTTCGGGAAAGTCATTCGTCAGTACGGCCAGCAGTTCATCCACGCCCAATCCGTGCTGGGCGGAGATGGAATGAAGTTCGTCGATGCCCAGACGGTAAAATTCCGTAAGAAGTTCTTCATGGCGCGCGCCGTCCACCTTATTGGCCGCGTAAAATACTTTTTTCCCGCGTCCGCGAAGCTGCCGCGCGATTTCCATGTCGGAGGGCGTCAGGCCGTCCCGGCCGTCCATCATAAAGATGATGACATCCGCTTCCTCAATGGCCAGGTTGGTCTGCTCGCGCATCTGCACGAGAATCCGTTCTTCCGTCGTCGGCTCGAAGCCGCCCGTGTCGATCAGGGTGAAGGCTTTGTCGTGCCATACGCAGTCCATGTAATTGCGGTCGCGCGTCGCGCCCGGTTCGTCGATCACGATGGCCTTCTGCTTTCCCGCAATGCGGTTGAAAAGCGTTGATTTGCCGACGTTGGGCCGGCCGACGATAGCGATGACGGGTTTTGCCTGCATGGAATCCTCTATTTTATAAGTCCGAACTCACGCAACATTCTGTCGGAGCCGGTCCAGTCTTTTTTGACGCGCACAAACAATTCCAGAAAGACCTTCGCGCCGAAAAGGTTTTCCATCGAAAGACGGGCCTGCGTCCCGATTTTTTTGAGCATAGCGCCTTTTTTGCCGATCATGATCGCCTTTTGCGATCCCTTTTCCACATGGATCGTGGCGCTGATGCGAATCAGATTTTTTTCTTCATCTTCCTTAAAAGCATCAATCGTTACAGCCGATGCATACGGGACTTCCTGTTTTGTTAAAAGAAGAATCTGCTCCCGGATAAACTCTCCCGCGATAAACCGCTCGGTGGCGTCGGTGGCGATATCGTCGGGGAACAGTTGCGGTCCCTCCGGCAGCGCTTCTTTCAGGCATTTGACCAGTTCATCGAGGCCGTCACTTTTTAAAGCGCTAATCGGGAAAATACCAGTAAAATCAAAGAGTTTACTGAACTGATCGATCAGCGGCAGCAGCTTGGGTTTTTCAGCCCGGTCGATTTTGTTGATGGCAAGAAAAACCGGTGCCTTGACGCCGGCCACGGCTTCGATCAAAAAAAGATCGTGCGGACCGATTGAGCTGTCTGCTTCCACCATCATTAAAAGGATGTCGGCGTCACCGATCGTCTCCCTGGCTGCCTGCACCATAGCACGGTTGAGCGGTGTCTTCGGTTGGTGCATGCCCGGCGTGTCCAAAAAAATCAACTGTGCGTCGGGAAAGTTTTTGATGCCTGTAATGCGGTTTCGCGTGGTTTGCGGCTTGTCGGCCACAATGGAAATTTTATCGCCG
This sequence comes from Smithellaceae bacterium, assembly GCA_028701435.1. Classification (GTDB taxonomy): domain Bacteria; phylum Desulfobacterota; class Syntrophia; order Syntrophales; family Smithellaceae; genus UBA8904. Next base: position 5,411 of record JAQVQT010000134.1, read on the forward strand.
ATAATCGCGTTGAAAAAAGTGGATTTGCCCACATTCGGGCGTCCCAGTATGGCTATGAAACCGGATTTAAACACAACG
>JAQVQT010000135.1 GCA_028701435.1 Smithellaceae bacterium
ATTGACAGCGGCGGCAAACGGCTTCGGCCGCTTTTGCATTTGATCTGCGCGAGGCTTTGCGGCTATGCGGGCCCGCACCGCTATCCGCTGGCGGCCTCCATTGAATTCATCCACACGGCCAGCCTTCTGCATGACGACGTCATCGACGAGGCCCTCATCCGCCGTGGAAAAACCTCGGCCAACCATCTCTGGGGCAACGCCGCCAGCGTTCTGGTCGGCGATTTTCTGTATTCCAAAGCCTTCAGCCTGTTGTCCGACATCGGCGACATTCGGGTTTCCCAACTCATGTCGAAGATGACCAATGTGATGTCGGAAGGCGAAGTGTTTCAGTTGATGAAATGCGGCGATACCAGCCTCACCGAGCAGGAATATCTGAGCATCGTCGAAAAGAAAACCGCCGTGCTGATTTCCTCCGCCTGTGAAAGCGGAGCCGTGCTGGGCGGGGCGCCGGAGGCTCAGGCCCGCGCCCTCGGGCAATACGGCTACAACATCGGCATGGCGTTTCAAATCACGGACGATACGCTGGATTACATGGCCCGCGAAGAGGATTTCGGCAAATCCATCGGCAAAGACCTGGAAGAAGGCAAAATGACGCTGCCGCTCATTTACACGCTGTCTCACTGCCCGCCGGACCGGCGCGAAAGGATCAAAACCGCGATTGAGAAAAAAGATTTGCCTTCCGAAGCCATTCGAAATATTTTTGAGGTGATTCAACAATCCGGCGGCATTGATTATTCGCTCCAGCGCGCGGAGCAATTCATCACGCAGGCCCGAAACGGTTTGGACGTTTTTCCCGCCAGTCCCGAAAAAGAACACCTGACGGCCGTGGCCGGCTATATTTTGTCGAGGAAAATCTGACGCGCATGCCGGCGGCGGCGGAAAAGACAAAACCCGCGGCGCGGCTCTATTTCGACGTCACGCAGACCCGATGCACCTGTTTGATATCCGTCAGCCCCTGAAACGCTTTCAATATGCCATCCTGATAAAGCGTCAGCATTCCCTGTTCCATGGCGACTTTCCGGAGCGTTTCAATGCTCTCTTGCCGGTCGATGGCCAGTTTCCTTATTTCCGGTGAATTCAGGAGCAGTTCGTGAATGCCGATCCGTCCCTTGTATCCCGTCTGGTCGCACTCGTCGCATCCTTTGGGGCGGTAAAGCGTCAGGTCGTCGGAATAGGGAAGGTTCTGCTTTGCAAAATATTCGGCGCCGAAACTTTGCGCGATTTGATCGTATTCTTCCCGGGTCGGATGGTAGGCCTCTTTGCACTTGCCGCAAAGGGTCCTCACCAGCCGCTGTGCCAGCACCGCCAGCAGGGAATCCGCGAAATTGAGCGGGTCGATCCCCATGTCGAGCAGCCGCGAAATCGTCTCCGGAGCGCTGTTGGTATGCAGGGTGCTCAACACCAGATGACCGGTAAGCGACGCCTCGACGCCGATCTTGGCCGTTTCAAAATCCCGCATTTCGCCGACCATGATCACATCCGGATCGGCGCGGAGAAACGCCCGCATTGCCGCGGCGAAATCAAATCCGATTTTCGGCTGCACCTGCACCTGCCGCAACCCCCGCTGGGTGATTTCCACGGGATCTTCGGCGGTCCAGATTTTCCGGTCCGGCTTGTTGATGTGATTCAAAATCGCGTGCAGCGTGGTCGTTTTCCCCGAACCGGTCGGTCCGACCACCAGAATCATCCCGTAGGGCTGTTCGCAAATTTTCAGAATATCCTGGTAGTTCTTTTGCGACATCCGCATGGCGGAAAGCGGCAGGGCGTCGCCTTTGGCCAGGATGCGCATCACCACATCCTCCACGCCGCCCTGCGTCGGAATCGTCACGACGCGCAGCTCGATTTCATCCGCGCCGGACCGCTTGATCTTGATCTTTCCGTCCTGCGGAATTCTTTTCACGGTGATGTCCAGATTCGCCATAATTTTAATGCGGGAAATGAGCGCCGACCGGTAGCTGTAGGGCACGGTCTGATACAGCGCGCAGTCCCCGTCCACCCGGAACCGCACCAGCACGTTTTTGTCGATCACATTCGGCTCGACATGAATATCCGACGCCCGGCGGTTGAACGCATCGCCGATGATCTTGTTGACCAGCTGGATGATGGCGCTGTCGGACTCGTCCACATCTTCGGGCTCCTCTTTTCTCTCGCCTTCACCCGGCTCGAGCTTTCCCAAAAGATCCGAAAAGGATGCTTCTTCCGCGCCGCTCTGCAGGAACAGGTCGATGAATTGGAGAATATCCTCTTTCAGCGCCACGTCATACTGCACGGATTTTACCTTGAGCGATTTCTCGATGGCGTCGCGCCGCAGAATATCCTGCGGATCATCCATGATCACGCGGGCGCCTTTTTCGGTTTTTTCGAGAGGGACCCAGACTTCCCGGATCAGGTAGTCTCTTTTCAGGTTTTTCAAAAGCTCTCCGGGGATCGGCGTTTTCTTGTCGAAAGAAACAAATTTGCACTGCCAGAAAAATTCACAGGCCCGGCCGACATCTTCCCGGCTGATGTGGAATTTCTTTACCAGCACGTCCTGGAGAGGCTCTTTGGTCACCCGGGCTTCGTCTTTTGCCCGGTCCATGTCCTCCTGCGTGATCAAGCCGTTGGAAACCAGATAGGCGCCTTTCACTCTTTTTGCTTTGGGGTCCATCAGCAGAAAATTGTCGAGGGCCACGCCGAGCAGCTCGGAAATATTCTGCAAAAGCGCCGGCTCTTTTTCCCCGAATGGCGCGGCTTCCTTTTTGTTGATGACCTCGACCGCGCCGAGCGTTTCGCCGCCGTAAAAAACCGGCATGGCCAGAATCTGCCGCACGCCGACGCCGAACCGGCGGTTATCCCCTTCGCCGAGCGGAAAGTCCTGGTAGGCCTCGGTCTGGCCGGGATCGCTGACGTCATTCACCTGAATCATTTTCCCCGTATTCGCGACATATCCGGGAAGGGTCTGAAGGCCAAGCGCTGTTTTCACCGCACCGGTCTGACCGGCCGGGACCATAAACGTATAAATGTCTTTGCGGCCTTTTTCGCGGACATAGATGTGCGCGGCTTCGACCCGGAACAGATCGATCAGCAGCGGACAAATCTCGGCAATCATCTGTGGAATGCCGGTCGCGGCGTTGATGCGGTTGGTGATGCTCTGCAATCCCTTCTGCTGCCTTAAAACATCCTGCAATTGGGCAACTTTGGACATGTCGGCCATGGTCAAACCTTTCTGATCCGTTCGTCGAAATCAAATTTCACTTCGAGGTTTTTTTTGCCAGAAACTGGGCATATTCCATGTCCAGTCCGGAGGTGTGGGCGAAAAGCCAGTCTTTCAAAAAAACGACCATCGTGCGCCCCACTTCGGGATGGCCTTCGCCGTAAGCCTGGAGAAATTCTTCGACTTTCGCGATGAACTTGTCGTGCTCCGCCGTATGCGCCGCGAGGCCCGGAAACTTCGCATTCATCATCACCATCTGTTCGTCGTGGAAGTGAATGGTCGTGTATTCCACCAGTTCGCTGATCACCTCCAGAAAATCGCCGGATCCGGCTTCAAACGCATCGATCAGGCGATTGGTGATTTCAAAAAGTTTTTTATGCTGGACGTCGATGCCGTCCACGCGAACGCTGATGCCGTCGGACCACTGGAGATGAGATATTCCTGCCATGATCTTTTTCCCGCCTTTCCAATTATTGCGGCGCGATTATAGGCGCGGCCATGAGGGAAAGTCAATCCCGAAGTACATCACAAAGTGCGGCCACGGAAAGGCCCGACAAAACGCCGCATCCCTACAGGAGGACGGGCGGTTCGTAACGCCTTTCTTCAGCGGCGCCCTCGCGGTCATTTTTCAGCGCCAGCGGCAGGTGTTCCAGAATATCCGTCGCCGTGATGCCGTCCTGTCCTTTTTGGGCCGCGGCAAAGTCTCCGGCGCAGCCGTGCAAGAAAACGCCTTTGCGGGTGGCAAGCGGGGGCGTCAATCCCAGGCCGTGCATGGCCGCGATGCAGCCGGTGAGGACGTCGCCGCTTCCGGCGGTGGCCATGCCCGGATTGCCGCTTAAATTCACATATACCCGTCCGTCCGTCAGGCCAATCAGGGAATGCGGACCTTTGAAAACCACCGTGGCGTTCAGTTTCTTCGCCGCTTCCCGCAAAACGCCGATCTTGTCGGCGTTCACGCAGGCAACGGTTTTTCGCGCCAGGCGCGCCATCTCACCCGCGTGCGGCGTCAGAATCGTCTCCGCCTTTCTTTTGAGCAGAATTTCCGGCCGTTCGGCGATGGCCGTCAGCCCGTCGCCGTCGATTAAAAGAGGCCGGGAAATGACGGCGGCAAGTTCCCGAATGAGTTTGGTCGTCTCCTCCTGCAGCGAAAGGCCGGGGCCCATCACCACCATGTCGGCCTTCTCCGCCAGCGCGAGGAGATCCGGTTTGGCTTTGAGCGAGAGGCTGAACAGAGCTGTTTCCCGCTGAGGCAGGTAAACGATTTCGCGCCCGGACTGGGCGACAAAAGGAATGATCGACGCGGGCGCCGCCAGCCTCGCGTACCCCCCGCCTGATTTCAGGAAAGACATCGCGGAAAAATACGGCGCGCCGAAGTAGTTGGCGCCGCCGGCGATGAACAGCACATCTCCCATGGAGCTTTTATAAGCCTGGGCGGGACGCGGCGGCAGAGGCGCCACCGTACCGTTGGTCTCCACCATCAGCGAGTTTTCTTGATAAAGAGACGGCGGGAAAGAAATATGCGTCACCGAAAGCGCCCCGCAATATTCATACCCGGGGTACAAAAGGTTGCCGAGCTTCGGCAAGCCGAACGTCACCGTGTGCGTCGCGCGAACCGCCGCGCCCATCACCTGGCCGCTGTTGCCGGAAATGCCGGAAGGAATGTCCAGGCTCACCACCGGCCGGCCGCAGGCGTTGACGAGCGCAATGACCTCGGCGGCCAGCCCCCGAACATCGCGGTCCAGACCCGTGCCGAAAATCGCGTCCACCACCACGTCCGCGGCAAGCACGTCGCCGCGCGCCTCATGGGCTCTGGAAAGCAGCTGGACGTCCGCGTCCAGGTTGCATAAAATGTCATAGTTGATTTTGGCGGCCCCGCTGTATTTTTTGGGAGAAGCCGTCAGAAAGACTTTTGCGCGGCCTCCGGCGGACTTGATCAGCCGGGCCACGGCCAGGCCGTCGCCCCCATTGTTGCCAATGCCGCAGAAAATCACAAAGGTCCTGTCCCGAATGCCGAAAACGTTCTGCAAGAGCGAAACCGCCGCGTGCGCCGCGTTTTCCATAAGCACTTCTTCCGCAATCCCCAGTTTTTCAATGGCCTGGCGATCCATTTCACGCATTTGCTCGACGGTGGCGAGTTTCATGGTCTCGTGATTCCTCCGAACGGAAAAGTCGTTTATCATTTTTGAGTGGATAGTATATAAGGAATCATGAGCAATTTGACAATAAAAATTTGCAGGAGGCTCTATGACCCC
>JAQVQT010000136.1 GCA_028701435.1 Smithellaceae bacterium
ACCCCCTGCGCCATTGCGTTGGCCGGCGGATGATTGATGGCCGCCACCACGACCGCGCCGTCTTGTTCCACAACCAGTTTTTCATACTCAAAAGCCATGTTCCTATCCTCCTTGGGTATTGATTTTAGAGATTTTCAGGGTACCGTTCCAAAAAACGCCGCAGGCACTATAGAAAGAACGCAAAAGCGTGTCAAGAGGAAACAGCAAACCGCCGCCACGCGGGGCGCCGCATGCCGGAGTTTTCATTTCCGGCATGCAGAATTTTCTTGAAACCCCGGAAATAAGGTGTAGAATTCCGGCGTACCGCGGGCACGCGGGGCAACCTTTATCAACCATACATGGCGGCGACCATCCATTCCGTGCGGTATTGAGGAGAAGGTTATGAATGTTGCTGTTCTGTTGATCATAGCGGCGGTTTTGTTCTTTCTGGCGTATCGCTTCTATGCCCGTTTTATCGCAAAACTTTTTGACGAAAACGACAACCGGCCCACACCGGCCTGTTCCATGAAAGATGATCGCGATTACGTTCCGTCCAAACCCGTTGTCCTCTTCGGCCATCATTTTGCCAGCATCGCCGGAGGCGGACCGATTATTGGACCCACCGTCGCGATGATTTTCGGTTTTATGCCCGTCTGGTTGTGGGCCGTTATCGGCACCATTTTTATCGGCGCCGTCCAGGACATGACGGTTTTATTTGCCAGTGTCCGGGAAAAAGGCAAATCCGTGGCCGAAATCGCCAAAGAGTCGTTGGGGAACACGGGATTCTTTTTGTTCATCAGTTTTGCCATCCTGATGCTGATCCTGCTGACCTCGGCATTTCTGGGATTGACGGCTGTGTCTTTGACTTCTCTGGTTCCCGTGGAAATGATGCGGCTGGATCCCAACCATGCGCTGGTGAAAACTCATCTGGACAAAGGCGTGGTTGTGGCGCACATCGGCGGCATTTCCTCCACATCGCTGATCATCATCACCGGTTTTGCGCCGATTCTCGGCTGGCTGGTCTATAAAAGAGGCCTGAACATCATTGTGGCCACCATTGTGGCGATCATCGTTTGTATCGGCTCCATCATCCTTGGTATGCGGCATCCGGTAATGCTGGACCCCGATATCTGGATGATTATTCTGTGCTTCTATACGCTGCTGGCGGCGGGAATTCCCGTCTGGATCATTTTGCAGCCCCGCGACTTCACCAATTCGTTTTTGCTTTATATGGGCGTCATCGCCCTGTTTGCCGGCGGCATCGCCGCGGGCTTCAAAGGCGTGAGCTTTACAGCACCCGCCTTCAATCTGGCCCAGGGGGCAGGCAAACTGGGGCCTGTCTGGCCTTTCCTTTTTATTACAGTGGCCTGCGGCGCCATATCCGGATTTCACGCCCTCGTGGCCGGCGGCACCTCCAGCAAGCAGGTTTCCAAAGAATCGCATGTTAAATTAATCGGTTTTGGCGGAATGCTGCTGGAGGGTTTACTGGCCATCGGCGTAATGATTGCAATCGGTTGTGGAATCATGTTCAGCGATTATCTGAATATCGCTTTTCCCACGGCGGCAGGCGTAAAAGCCAACCCCATTTTGGCTTTTGCCATGGGCGTGGGCGGTTTGCTGGATAAAGCCCTCGGCATTCCGCCGGTTTATGGAACCGTTTTCGGGATTTTGATGGTGGAAGGTTTTATTATTACAACGCTGGACACGGCCATTCGCCTGGAGCGTTATTTGCTGGAAGAACTCTGGCAGGTGGTTTTTAAAAAAGTCCCCAAAATCATGAAATCCTACTTCTTCAATGCTTTTGTCTGCGTGGCATTAATGTACATTCTGGCCTACTCGAACGCTTTTGCGGCCATCTGGCCGATCTTCGGCTCCGCCAATCAACTGCTGGCGTCGCTCGCGCTGATTGCCGTATCCGCCTGGCTGGCCGGCAGAAAGAAAACAGCCTGGTTTACCTTGCTGCCCGCTGTCTTCATGATGATCACCACCCTGTACTCGCTGGTGTCGCTGCTGGTCAATCAATACCTTCCCAAGCATAACCTCGCGCTGGCCGTGACGGACGTCGCGCTGATCATCCTTTGCATCGGCGTTATTGTGCTGGCGCTCAGGAGATGGCGGGAATTAAAAGCGAAGACAGGGGAGGCCGTGTAGTGAAAAAAAGGAATGAGGCGGAAGCTTTCCTGAATCAGCGGAGCTTCTTGGGTTTGCCTATCCGTCCGCGGCTGGTCCGGTTCCTTTGCCGGCGGCTTTGTATAGAGGGAAGACCCCCTTGCGGACGGAACGAACATCTTCAATTGTATAAAACGCCAGCGGATTGCAGCCGCGAACGATCTCCAGCACGGAATCGATGTCCTTCCTTTTGACGATGGTAAAAATGATCTTTACCTGTCCCATAGCCCCCTGGGCGTCCACGTTCGTGACGCCGTAGCGGTTTTCTTTGAGACGGCAGATGAGCGCCTCCGCGTCTTTTTGCGTAATGATCCGGATGACCACGGTGCCGATCGCCATTTTTTCCTCCAGAAGGATGCCGATATAGTTGCCCATCGCGAATCCGCCCGCATAGGCCACATAGCAGGCCGGATTGGACAGGTTCTTGAAGATCTGCGTGATCGCGACCAGCCAGATTAAGACTTCGACGAAGCCGATCACCGGCGCCAGAAATTTCATCCCCCTCCCGACATAGATGATGCGCAGCGTGTCGAGCGTGACGTCGCAAATCCTCGCGAGAAAAATCAAGGCGGGCAGCAGTACAAATTTAAAGATTTCCGAATGATAAAAAGCGGCAATGTCCACTGAATCTCCACACTCCTTCAAAAGGTTACCCACACTATAGGCGATGCATCCTCGCATGTCAATCCGCTTTCATGTTTTTCACGATACGTGTCATTTCATGGTTGAAATAAATCGAATCTTGCGTAAACTGATCCGGACAACGCTTTAAGGAGATTCACCATGGCCCGACACGTTGCTTCACCGGTTCAGCCATCCTTTGGCATCCTTTTAGCTTCTTCTCCGCCGCCTGCGGGGTGGAAGCTTTCAAAACCCGCGCCGGCAAACAAATCTGCCACCCGGAAAAGACGGGCGATTCGGCCGTCCGCGTGCCCGAAGGGCGCCAAGGCGGCCTTTATGAAGCGGGTATTCGCCGTGCTTCTGATGGCGCTGAGCTTGGCGGCGCTGCCTTTCGAATCCCGGTCGTCCGGTCCGGACGTGTCTTTTTCGTCCGACGCAATGGTTCGCGGCGGCCTGATCCTGCTCAAGGTTCAGGGCTGCGAATCCGATGATCTTCAGGTGGTCTGGATGCAAAAAGAAATTCCCCTCCTCCGTGGTCGGGACGACGGCGCGCTGCGGGGGTTTATCGCCGCCGATCTGAATCAGAAGCCCGGTGTTTATCCGGTGGCTGTTCGCGTTCCCTCTCTGGAGATGGAAAGAACTTTTGAAATACAGGTCAACGACCGGGATTACGGCGTGCGCAAAATCCGGCTGCCCCGCGCCAAAGTCGAACTGGACGACGCATCGCTGAAAAGAGCGAGAAGGGAGGCGCTCGCCGTCAGCGCTTTGTGGAAGGCCGATTGCCGGCCTCCGGAATGGGAAGGTTCTTTTTGGATGCCGGTGAACAATAAAATCGTCGGCGCCTTCGGACAGAGAAGCATCATCAACCAAAAGAAGCGCTCTCCCCACACGGGCGTGGATATTCGGGGCAAAACCGGCACTCCGGTCCGGGCAACCAATGCCGGCACCGTCGTTCTGGCCGCCGATTACTTCTTTACGGGCAAATCCGTTTTTGTGGACCACGGAAGCTGCATCTTCAGCATGTATTTCCATCTGGATCAGATTCGGGTTGAAGAGGGAGAACAAATCGAAAAGGGACGAATCCTTGGGAGCGTCGGCGCCACCGGGCGAGCGACCGGTCCGCACCTGCACTGGGGCGTGCGGATCAACGGGGCCAGGGTCAATCCTTTGACGCTGATCGAATTGAGCCGCGAGCTGGAACCATAACCGGAAAACCTTGCGCGCGGTCAAAGGACCTTTCTGGCGGAAATGGCGAAGATTTTGAAGAACGTGACCGCACGCAGTCCGTCAGAAAAAGTATGCCGAGGCGAAAATTGCAACAGGCGCAAACCTATCGGCAAAGAGAGGAGAATGAAAAATGAAAGGGAAAACTTCCTTGATGAAGACAGCTCTTTTGCTGATACTTTCTCTATGGCCCTGTTTTTTGTTTGCCCAGGAGAAGCCGGAAATTTTCGTGCAGTTGGGACATCGCAGCACCGATGTGAAAGCCGCCGCTTTTTCTTCCGACGGGAAATATCTCGTGACGGGAAGCGGCGACAAGACCGTTAAACTCTGGCTTCTTTCCACGGGCGTCGAAATCCGGACGTTTTCCGGCCACGAGGAAGAAGTGACGGCCGTGGCGATTTCGCCGGACGGCGCGAAAATACTCTCCGGTGACAAAAAAGGTTTCATCAAGCTCTGGGACGCCTTGTCCGGCAACGAGTTGCGCACCATGGCTGTTCCCTGGAAAGAAAAAGAAATCTGGACGCTGCGCTTTGCGCCTGACGGAATTCGTTTTAGTGTGCTGTCGGGATTTTCGTTGTCCTTCTGGGACGGCGGAACGGGGCGGACGCTGAGAAAAATCGATAATATCCGCGGCAGTCATCTTGCCGACCGCGGCGAATCGTATCTGGCGGCAAAGATCGGCTACAAAGATGATTATGCATTGATCAATCCGGCCAATGCGGAGGAGATTAAAAAATTTACTTATGACGATCAGTGGTTTGGAAGGGCATCCTTTTCGCAGGACGGTAAATTTGTTCTTTTTATGCGCGAAGAGTACAGTCCAAAAAAATATTTTTTCACGTTGCTGGATTTGACAACGGGAGAAAAAATATCTTCCTGGCAGACGGCGGTTGAAAAAGACAAAAACATCTATTCGATCAACCTTCTTCATGACGGAAAATCGGCCTTACTGTCGGGGCAGGGCGGCATGGCGCTTTGGGACATCCGTCAGGGTAAAAAGCTGAAGGTGTTGACAACCCGTTTTACGTCCATGGTTCATCTTTCTCCGGATGGCAGATATTTTCTTTCGACGGGAGTTCGTTATGCGCCGACGCTTTGGGATGCGGCATCATTTTCTAGTGTGCGATCCTTCCGCCAGCGGCCGCTGGCGCGGTGCAATAGCGCGCAGTTCCGTCCGGATGAAAAACAGGTGCTGATCAATCGAACCGGCGCGCCGCCTGCCCTGCTGGATTTTTCAACGGGCGGTCTGGAGAAAACCTATTCCGGATATTCGGCGGGATATTTCCGTGCCGCGGGCCGCTTGCTTTTGCTGATCGGCGAGAAAGGGGAACGTCTCCTCCAGGATCTGGAGACCCATAAGATTTTGAAAAAATTTCAATCCCGGTACTTCGATCTGCCGCAAGATGGAAAATATCTGGCG
>JAQVQT010000137.1 GCA_028701435.1 Smithellaceae bacterium
GAGCTGATCGCCGATTCCATTGAAATCATGGCCGTGGCCCATCCCTTCGACGCACTGGTCTTTGTGACCAACTGCGACAAGATCGTCCCCGGAATGCTGATGGCGGCGCTGAGGCTCAACATTCCGTCCATTTTTATCAGCGGCGGCCCGATGCTCGCGGGCAAGATTCAGAGCAAACCCGTCGATCTCATTTCCGTGTTTGAAGGCGTCGGCGCGGTGAAAGCCAAAAAGATGAATTCGTCGCAACTGCAGGAACTGGAAGACTGCGCCTGCCCCGGCTGCGGGTCCTGCTCCGGCATGTACACGGCCAACTCGATGAACTGCGTCACGGAAGCGCTGGGCCTGGGGCTGCCGGGGCACGGCACGATTCCGGCCGTGCTTGCCGCGCGGCATCGCCTGGCCAAGCAGGCGGGCATGAAAATCATGGATTTGCTCAAAAAGAACGTGAAACCCCGCGACATTGCGACGTTGGCCGCCTTCAAAAACGCCATCGCCGTCGATATGGCGCTGGGCTGTTCCACCAACACCGTTTTGCACATTCCGGCCGTCGCTCACGAAGCGGGCATTACGCTGGATCTGGATCTTTTCAACGCCATCAGCAAAAAAACCGCCAACATCTGCAAGCTCAGCCCCGCCGGGGCTCACCACATCGAAGACCTCGACGCGGCGGGCGGCATTCAGGCCGTTATGAAAACGATCGCCGGACTGGGCGTCATCAACGAGAAGTGCCTGACCGTCAGCGGGAAAAAAGTGGGCGCGAATTTAAAAACCGCCCGGGTCCTCAACGAAGCCGTCATCCGTCCGCTCAATAATCCCTACTCACCGCAGGGCGGCATTGCCATTCTGCGCGGAAATCTCGCGCCGGACGGAGCCGTTGTCAAGCAGTCCGCCGTGGCGCAGGCCATGCAGGTCAACGAGGGCCGGGCCCGCGTTTTCGATTCCGAAGACAAAGCCATTGCCGCCATCCTGGGCGGAAAGATCAAGCCGGGCGATATCGTCGTCATTCGCTACGAAGGTCCCAAAGGCGGCCCCGGCATGCGCGAAATGCTCTCCCCCACGTCGGCAATTGTCGGCATGGGCCTGGACAAGTCCGTGGCGCTTTTGACGGACGGACGTTTCAGCGGCGGCACACAGGGCGCGGCGATCGGCCACATTTCCCCGGAAGCGGCGGAAGGGGGACCGATTGCGCTCGTAAAGGAAGGCGACAGGATTGCCATCGACATTCCGGGCAAGAAGCTGACGCTGAAGGTGGACGAGGCGGAGCTGGAGAAACGCCGCAGAGCGCTCAAGCCCTGGACGCCGGCCATTACCACCGGCTATCTGGCGCGCTACGCGAAAATGGTGACGTCGGCCTCAACCGGCGCGGTCTTTAAGGATTAATAATCCGTTCGTAGGGGACGGTCGCGACCGTCCCCTACATTATGGGATCGACGATTTCCTTGATCTTCATATCCAGCTTCCAGAAGGCCAGTTCGATCCTTTTTAAAATTTCGGAGATCTTTTCCTGCGCCAGCGGTTCGTCCTTTTCGCTCCAGGTCCAGTGCTCCGGCGTATAAATGATCCACTCCATTTCTCCACCGACGTCGGGCCGGTCTTCCATCTCCAGGTGGATGCTTTTTTCGCCTTCCCGGTACACGAGAATTTCCGGGGAGAGGAGCTCCATTTTCCAGCCCGAAGAGCTTTCCACTCCTTCTTTGCCGATAATTCTTAAAGTTTCTTTCATGATTCCCTTCCGATGGCGAAGCATTCACCCGCGTCAGTTCCATTCCGCGATCATCACACCGAAGCTGATCCGGTTCGTGCTTTGGTTATAGTCCATCAGCCCTTCGCCGTAGCCGTTGAAATACTGAACATAGAAGCTGAACTTGTCGGTCAGGTATTTGTTCAGTGTCTCTTCGGAAACCACGGACCCGAGCAAGAGTTGACCCAGCGCAAGCGGAGGAATGCTCCACTCCAACTGCACGGCGCCCAGATTCTCCCGCCGCAGATTGTTGCGCAGCATCACGGCAAACCGCTGCTTTTTCCAGAAATACGACGCCCAGAGTTCGCCGTACCCCATGTAGCGGAGAATGTCGGAGTTGTCGTCCTTGCTCTCATCTTCGGGAAGACGGTACCAGGTCTTGAGCTGCAGTGCGAATTCATTTCTTTCCAGGCCGATGTTGGCCACGACCCGGTTCCAGCTTCGGGACAGCGGGCGCGACCGTCCGTTGGACTGGTGGTTCAGGCCGACCTGCACGAACCGGCCTTTGAAACCCAAAAGATCGTAATCGGTGCGCAGATTGACGAGCATTTCCGGCTCGTAGTTCGTGTCCCGAAACGGCGAGGAAAATGCGGAATTGTAAAGCTGCCAGAAACAAAGCTGCGTATAGGCGATCCACACATCCGCGCCCCGGACCACCTTCACGCGGTCGTAGACACCCTGAAGCGAATCCTGAAACACGTCCTCCCAGATTTTTGCCTTGAAGCTGATCTGAAATTTGGCTTCATTATGCTGCGCTTTGGCGGCCGGGTCGTATTCCAGATTCGTTTCATCATTGGGCGAAGAATTATAGGCGACCGGCAGAAAATAGTTCATTCGGTGCGGCCGGATCACAAAGGAATGACTGCGGTGTTCGGGGTCCAGATCCCACGCCTTGGTCATGACGGAAAGCCGGACCGGTTCCGGAGCGTCCACCCGACCCAAAGGCGCGGATTTGTCTTCCGCATGCGTAACGTGAGGCGCTGTTTTCACTTTTCCCGCAAGCTCATCGAAGCACTGCAAACGCGCGACATCCTCCTTGATCCCCGCGCAAATAGCCAGACGATCTTCCACTCCGGCATCCGCAAGGCAAAGGCAAGGCAAACCGATAAAAATAAGGGCCAGTACCAGGAGGCCGCCCCAAAGCGTCTTGCCCGCCTGCCGCTTTCTGAAACACACCATTTTCTCCTCCTTTCCACCGGACACCGGCGCGCCGCGACCGCAAGTCCTTCCTTTGACATTGCAACGGCTCGCGGCTTCTGATAGACTTCCCGCGAATGTTTAAGCAGATGATCCGCAATATTGCAACGAGCTCAAGAGCCCCCGCATCGGAGCCGGAAAAATGAAAATCATGCCAAAGACAGCCCGTATGCTTCTTGTGATCATGATCGTCGCGGCGCTTGGCGGCTGTGCGCTTTTCAAGCTGCGCGAGGACGTCCGGATTTCCAAGGATTCCTGCCTGCTTTTCGGCGAAGTCCTCCATCCGTCCAAAGAGCAAAAGCCCATTATCGTGGTCGCCTACAGCCGGTCCGACGGAATCATCCAAGTCGCCGATTATGCCGTCCTGTCGGAGCCCGGGCAGTACCAATTGCTGGTCCAGGACGGAATCTATGAAATCTTTTCCTTTGAGGACTTAAACGGATCCCTCTCTTATGACCCGGGTGAACCGGGCGGCTTCTACGGAAAGCCCGACGGAGTGAAAACGCAGATGGGCGGGGTCATCGTGGGGTTGGACATTCAGCTCGACGCTTCCGGAAAGAAACCGGCGCCGACGTTTGCCGGAAGCCTGGTCGCCTTTTCCGGCGGCAAAAGCAAACCCCCGACCTCCGCGGGCTTTGTGGCCAATCTCGACAATCCCGCCTTTTCCGCCGAAAACGGAGCCGCCGGCTTCTGGGCGCCGCTGGAATATTTCCGGCGGACCGGCTGCAATATTTTTTTCCTGGAGCCCTACGATCCCAAGAAAACGCCGATTCTTTTCGTGCACGGCGCAGCCGGCTCCCCGCAGGACTGGCGCTGTTTCATTCGGAATCTTGACCGCTCCCGTTATCAGGCCTGGGTCTTTTATTACCCCTCCGGCGCCCGGCTGGACACGATCTATTTTCTCCTGCAAACCAAACTCTATGAACTGCACCGGAAATACAACTTTGAAACCCTCTATGTCGTCGCGCACAGCATGGGAGGACTCGTATCCCGCGCCGCCATTATGGAAGACAGCACCTTCTCCGATTCCATTCGGCTGTTTGTTTCGATTTCCTCGCCCTGGGGCGGAGAGCAGCGGGCAAAAACAGGCGTGGAAAAATCACCCGCCGTCATTCCAAGCTGGAAGGACGTGGAACCGGACAGCCCCTTCATCAAACGCATCTTTGCCAAGAAACTGGATCCGTCAATCCGCTACTACTTGTTTTTCGGCCATAAGGGAGGCGGCAGTCTTTTCCGGCAGAACAACGACAATACCGTTACGCTGGAGAGCATGCTGGATCCCCGGGCACAGGCGGACGCGCTGAAAGTGACCGGCCTCAATGAGGATCATGTCAGCATCCTTTGCAGTCCGGAAATGCTTCAGCACTTCCAGACGGTGCTCGCCGCCACGGAGGAATACAAGGACAAGACTTATGTTCGCTCCAGAGGATACGTGCAGGTGGAGCATGCCTTCGATCCGCCCGGCACGAAAATTCCTTCGCAGATGTCGCTGGTGCTGGCGCCGTCCGGAACGAATCAAAAGGAAAAGCAACTCAAAATCGATCCGCTTCAATTCCGGCAGGAGACGGGGGCCATCGTGCCCGGCCGCTACGATGTCAGCCTCTGCGCTCTGGGGTTTAAGACGGAGCCGGATCACCAGGCCCTGGAGGTCAAGGCCGGACAGATAACGGAAGCCAAATTCACGTTGAAGCCGCAGGGAATGATCGCCAATCTCATCTATGCCAAAACGGCGCTGGACGACCGTTTCTGGGGATTTTACAGGGAATTGCCGGAAAAAGCGAAAATCCGCTCCATTCGGCTGACCGGCCAGGGCATCTCCCGATCATTGACGCCGGACGACCAAATGAGCGACCGGGAAGTGCTGGCCACCTTTCTGGCGTCCCGGGACTACGCCCATAAAAACTCTTTTGCTTTTTTTGATTTGCCCGCTGGAACGTATGATTTGACGATTGAAGCCGACGGCTGCGAAGCCTGGTCGGAAAAAGTAAAAGCGCAGCCCGGAGAATTTGTTCCCCCAGCGCCCATTCGGCTTATTGTGAAATAGAACTGATTTATTTTCTTTCCTGCAGGATTCGGCGAACCCTGTCAAGCTCCTGCTCGTTGTCCACTTCCACGGAATCGTGCGGCGTAATCACCACCTTGATTTTGTAGCCGTACTCCAGCGCCCGAAGCTGCTCCAGGGCTTCGAGTTTTTCCAGTTTCCCCTCGGGCAGCTTGGTGAAGACGTCAAGGAAATCAAGTCGATATGCATAAATCCCGTGATGCTTGTAATAGTCTGCCGTAAGATTTTTGTCGCGCACAAAGGGAATCGTCGAGCGCGAAAAATACAGCGCGTTGAAGTCGGCGTCAAACACCACCTTGACTGCGTGCGGGTGGGTGATTTCCTCCGGCCGAATGATTTTGTAAATCAGCGTGGACAT
>JAQVQT010000138.1 GCA_028701435.1 Smithellaceae bacterium
CGCGTCAAGCCGAATTACCGGCTGGACATGCATCTGGACACGGACGAAGCCAACGCCGCCCAGATTACAACCGGCACCGTCGGCTATGTCGAATCCATCCAGCACCGGAACTACATGTAGCCCCCGTCCTGAAAAACGACGGCCGGAATGGATAGCGTGCCGCTATCGGGTCACTTTTCTTAAGGAGAAAAGCGCAAAGCACAAAATCACGGCGATGATGACCAGAAATAAAACGCCGTACTGATACAGAGGCTCCAACCCTTCGTACCAGACCATGATCGCGTCCCAGTGCTCCTGAAGCCAATATTTGATTTTCTCCATTGCTCCATCCTTTCAACCGTTTTGTGAAGAGGTGGTGGTTTTTTAAAGCGGCCGATCAATCCTTTATTTTGTCTGTTCTTTTCTACCCAAATCCTCCTCGGCGCGCAATCAAAATTTTGCAATTCCTTGACAGGCATGCCTGGAAAATGCATATAGAGTCATCAAAGAGGACCATCCTGAACATAGAAAATAGATTGAGCGACGAAGCGGTAAATATTACCGGAATCAAAAAAAGCCTCCCTCGTTAAGCCGGGTTTGGAAGCGCTGATTGAAAAAGGAGATTTGCCATGAAGAGTCTGTCCCCCCGAACGGTTGCCCGATGGAAATCAAAACTAATTTTTTTGGCGCTGGCGACCCTGATGATTTTCAATGCACCGGCGGTTTTTGCCGGAGAAGAACTTTACCGCAGTCTTTCCGCCGCCGGAAAAAACAAAGAGTCAAGCCTTTTCATGGAGCTGTACCGCAACGGACAAAATCAGAACTGGCAGGCGGCCAAAGAGGTTCAGTTTGAAGGGAACCTCCGTTTTCTTGACAGGGATGACGCTGCCGGAGACAAGATCCCCGGTATTTTTTTGGTGAGGAGCCTCGAAGGCGAACTCTATATCGTCTCGATCCCTTCCGATGATGAATTAAAAAGAACCGGCGCCGAAGGATATTATGCGAATCTTAAAGAGATGCTCGGGAACAAACTTGTTTTTCGAGCGCTGCTGACCGAAGGCGTTTTAGACGGTCAACCCTATACCTTTATCCGGTTCCTTGAGCCGCCGGCCCAGCTTATGCTGGACAAGATTTTTAAGATTTCCATTATATTTATGTTCTTTTTCGTCATGCTCGGCATGGGGCTTAATCTTACGCTCAAGGATTTCAAGCTTGTCCTGCAGAAGCCAAAGGGGATTGCGATCGGAATTATTTTTCAATGGTTCCTCATGCCGCTCTTGGCTCTCGGAATGGCCTGGGCCCTGGGGTTTTACCACAAATTTCCGTTTATTTATGCCGGGATGGTTTTGATCTGCGCCTGTCCGGGCGGAGTCACTTCAAATCTTATGACCTACTACGCAAAAGGGGATCTGGCCCTTTCGGTCTCCTTGACCTCCATTTCAACTTTTCTGGCGCTTTTTTTCACTCCTCTGATTCTGACCGTGTTGTGCGCGAATATCCCTGATATCAACATCCCGACAGGCCTGATTGCACAGACCATCATCGGTCTGGTCATCGTGCCTCTCATCATCGGGATGTCCATCCGGCAGAAATGGCTTACCTTCGCGGTAAAGGCCACACCGTTCTTTTCAGCCCTTGGAGTCTTCGCGCTCCTGATGGTCATCGGAGTCGGCGTTTACACAAACGTCGAAAAATTCGCCGACACCCAGCGCTACAGTCTGACTTTCTACATCATGGTGGTTTCTCTTTCCATTGTTGGCATGCTGCTGGCGGCGTTTTTTCCAAAATTGTTCCGCATCGAAAATTATCAGACCAGAGCCATCTCCATGGAGGTTGGGCTGCGCAATTCAACGCTGGCGGTGACCATTGCGCTGTTAATCCAGGACCTCATGGGTGACTTTTACAGCTCCATGTTCGTAACCACGGCCATCTATGGCATCACGATGTATATCACCGGGTTCCTGATGATTCTTCTGTACAAGAAAATTCTGCCCCTGGACACGGATTCGAACCCTGATCCAGGTTGAGAAGAGGATCCTCATCATGAAAAAAATAATATCGCTGGGCATGGTTGTTTTGCTGTTGATGGCCTGTAATGCCTACGCCGCCAATTATACGGGCCGAACCATCAAGGCAAAAATGGCATCGGAAGAAATCGAAGGCGATTTCATGACCGTTTGGGCAAGAAACTTTTCAGACCACATGCGCGATTGGTCCGGAGACAAAATCCGGATTGACGTTTATCCCTACGGCACGCTGGGCGCAACCGGCGACATCAACGAGCTGGCCCAGATGGGTGTTGTCCAGTTTGTCTTTTCCGACCATGCCTGGATCAGTTCCTTTGTGCCTCAGGCGCAGGCGCTGGCCTTGAATTATATTTTTCCGTCCGAACGGTTGCCGGAGGTGCTGGACTGGATGGCGCGAAACGGAAAGTTTCTGCCGCTTCTGGAGAAAGCGTTTCGTAAAAAGGGTCTGGTTCCCCTGTCGATCATGTTTGAAGGCTGGCAATGGGTGAGCTCCCGAAAAGACATCCGCACGCCGGAAGATATCAAAGGCCTGAAACTGCGGCTGATGTCGTCGAAGATGCTCGTGGAAAACTACAAGGCTTTCGGCGCAAGCCCCACACCCATGACCTATGGTGAAGTATACAGCGGCCTGCAGATGGGGCTCATCGACGCCCAGGTCAACCCGTTATTTGCCGCTGCCAGCATGAAGTTTTACGAAGTCCAGGACTATTTTGTATTGCTCAAGGGCGAACCCTTCATCGGCATTCCCACCGTGAATCAGAGGTTTTTCGACCGCCTGCCGAAAAAGGTGCAGCAGGAGATGCGGCGGTTCTGGGTGGATTCCATCATTCCCGCCGGAAGCTGGATCAACGAACGAAACGCACGGGATATGGAAAAGATGAAAGCCGCCAGGCCGTCGTTGACATTTCGTGAAATCGACGACGAGGCGGCGGCTCAGTTCGCGCAGATGGCAAAAACCGTTTATCCTCTGTATCGTCAAATCGGCGGTAAGGGAGCGGATCTGCTCCTCGACGCGCTGCTTGCCGATATTGAAAATGCCCAAAAGGCGCTCGCGTTGCATTGAACGGTTCTGGAAGGGATTGCCGCATGACGCATGACAAAAGCATCGCGCCGAAACCGGGTCTGCTGAGAAAGATCAACCGGTTTGTGGGATACGCCGTCAACACATTTGAAGTTTCGGTCATGGTGTTCTGCGTAGCCGCGCTTGCCGTTTTGCTGATTGCCAATGTGATGGCCAGAACGTTTTTTCAAAGCATCTATTTCGCGGAAGAAGTTTCGGCGTTTCTGGTCATCTTATTGACCTTCACGGGATTAAGTTACGGTGTCCGCAGGGCGCGCCACATCCGCATGGGGGCGTTTCTGGACCATATGCCTCCCAAAATGGAGAAAATATTTATCTTTATCATTTCTCTGGTCAGTGCCGTCGTGATGGCCATCATGGCCTGGGCTTCGTGGGAATACCTGCAAAATGCCATGGCCATGGGACACACAACACCCGCCCTCAGGCTTCCGCGCTGGACTTTCTACATCATCCTGCCTATCGGTTTTACACTGGCAGCGATTCAGTATCTTCGAACCATCGCGAAGAATATCGTCGAGCCGGACCCGTGGCTTTCCCCGGATCAGAAGAGTGAATATGAAGAGGCGGATGGAGGAAGGCCATGAGGTTGTTCGGCGTGTCACTGGCCGCCATGCTTCTTTTTGGCTTTCCCTTCATGGTCACGCTTCTGGGATCATTGATTCTGTATCTGATGATCTACATGCCGGATATGGTGGGGGTCATGATTCCCGCGATGGTCCAGCAGATCCTGGCAGGCGTCTCGCAGCCGGCGCTCGTTTGCGTCCCGATGTTCATCTTGTCGGCCAGCATCATAACAACCGGCAAATCGGCCGGTCGTCTGATCCGCATGCTTCAGGTTTTTGTCGGACATCTGCCGGGAGGACTGGCCATGACCACCAGCGCCGGATGCACGCTTTTCGGCGCCGTGTCCGGTTCCACCCAGGCAACCGTTGCGGCGGTGGGGGGCACCATGCGTCCCATGCTGCTGGATGCCGGTTATAAAAGCTCTTTTACTTTGGGGCTGATCATCAACGCCAGCGATATTGCCTTTTTGATTCCTCCCAGCATCGGATTTATTGTTTACGGTGTGGCCACCAACACTTCCATCGGCATGCTCTTTCTGGCAGGCGTCCTGCCGGGACTGATGCTTCTGCTTTTATTCTCCGCGTATTGCTATGGGTATTCGAAAATCAAAAAAATTCCTCTGATGGAGAAGGCTTCCTGGGCGGATCGTCGGACCGCATTGCTGGAAGGCCTGCCGGTCATGGGATTTCCCGTGATCATCGTCGGCGGGATTTATGCCGGACTTTTCAGCCCCACGGAAGCAGCCGCTGTGGCGGTTTTGTATGCCCTGATCCTGGAAACCGCCGTATATCAAAGCCTGACGCTTCACCGGCTGGTCGATTCGTGTCTGCAAACCGGTGTGATCACCGGTGTTGTCTTTATTCTCGTCGGGGCAGGCCAGGCTTTTTCCTTTCTGATCGGGTTTCTTCAAATTCCCGAAGCGTTGCTTCCGCCGCTTTTCGGCAATGACCCTTCCATGCTCAAAGTGATCGCCATTGTCGTCGTGGTTTATTTTATTGCCTGCATGTTTGTGGACCCGATTGTCGCCATTTTTATTCTGAGCCCGGTCTTTCAACCGTATGTGGTCGGCGCCGGTGTCGACCCGATTTTACTGGGTGTCCTGGTAACTCTCCAGGCTGCCATCGGTTCCGCCACGCCGCCGTTCGGCTGCGACATCTTCACCGCACAACTGATTTTTCGCCGACCCTATCTGGAAGTCATCGGCCATGCCCTGCCGTTCTTGCTCATTCTGGTGCTGGCGACCGTTTTGTTGATTGCCTTTCCCGATATTGCGCTGGTGTTGCCGAATCTCGCGGCGGGAAGATAACGACGCGCGGTCTTTCACGTTGCCCGATAGGAGTGATGCCTATTTGTGTTCGTAAACATGCACATCTCTCTGCGGGAATGGAATGGAGATTCCCTGGGCATCAAACCGCTTTTTCACGTTTTCAATGATATCGAAATACACGCCCCAATAGTCAGCGTTTTTTACCCATGCCCTCACCTGAAAATTTACACTGCTGTCCGACAGTTCCTTCACCAGAATGAGGGTTTCGGGATCTTTGAGTATCCTGGCGTCTTGATTTACCACTTCCAGGATAACCTTTCTGACTTTATCGATGTCGTCATGGTAGCTCAC
>JAQVQT010000139.1 GCA_028701435.1 Smithellaceae bacterium
TTTTCTTTTGATTTTTGAAGCGGATGGTGTATTTTACTCGCGCTGCACATTGTTTCGATCAAAGGAGCACCCGTCTTTTATGGATCAAAAAATCGATCAAGTTGCGAAGCTGGCGGCGAAAGCCGGGAAAATTGTCGTGTTCACCGGCGCGGGAATCAGCACGGAATCCGGCATTCCTGATTTTCGCGGTCCCGGAGGGCTTTGGACCAAATACGATCCGGATGATTTCACCATTGATAAATTTCTGGGATCTCACGCAACGCGCAAAAAAATGTGGCAGCGCCTGCGGGAAGGCGGCCTGATGGAAGACGCGCAGCCCAACGCGGCTCATTATGCCGTGGTGGATCTGGAGAAGATGGGAAAGCTGCTTTCCCTGGTTACGCAGAATGTGGACAATCTGCACCAGAAGGCGGGAAGTTCGCCCGCGCTCATTCGGGAATTGCACGGCAACATGCAGCGGCTGGTTTGCCTGAACTGCCGTGAGAGCTATCCGATTGCCGTGGTCAAGGAAAAGTATGCCGGTTCCGATGATGTGCCGGCCTGCGATTACTGCCGGGGCATCCTCAAACCGGATGTGATTTTCTTCGGAGAGGCCCTGCCGCAGCAGACGCTGGCGCAGGCGATGCGGGAAGCGGAAGACTGCGATTTGATGATCGTGATCGGATCGTCGCTGGTGGTTTATCCCGCCGCCTATGTTCCGGTTCATGCCAAGCAGGCGGGGGCCGATCTGGTCATCATCAACAAAGGCGAGACCGAACAGGATCACATCGCCGACGTCCGCATTGACGCTCCGGCAGGGGATACCATGACGAAAATATTAAACCGATTAACGACGTGAAGCGTATCTCGTATCTCGTATCTCGTAAATCATGCTTCACGAGATGCGAGATACGAACGACGAGGGTTTTTGTGTGTGCCTGATTCTTTTTGCCTACCATATGCATCCGGACTACCGCCTGATTCTGGCGGCCAACCGCGATGAATTCTACGACCGGCCAACTGCGCCGGCGGATTTCTGGAGCAGTCATCCGCAGGTGCTGGCGGGAATAGATCTGAAAGAAAAAGGGACGTGGCTGGGCGTAACCAGAGAAGGCAAATTCGTCGCCATTACCAATTATCGTGATCCCGCTTCCTGGAAAGCGGACGCGCCATCCCGCGGCAAGCTGGTCAGCCGGTACCTGACCGGATCGGCCGGCCCCGAAAAATATCTCCGGAGCGTTGTCAAAAAAGCCGACGTTTATAATGGATTCAACCTTCTTCTGGGCGACGGCGAAGACCTCTTTGTGTATTCCAACCGGGGGGATGTTCGAAAGCTTTCTCCCGGAATTTACGGCTTGAGCAATGAGCTCCTCGATACACCCTGGCCCAAGGTTCGGCGGGGCAAGCAGTTGCTCAAAAAAACTCTGGCCCAAAAAGGAAAGGAACTGGAAGAGGCGCTGTTTGATCTTCTTTCAGATCGCCTCGTTCCCTCCGACCGGAATCTGCCGGACACGGGCATCGGCCTCGAGTGGGAGAGGCTGCTCTCGACGATGTTTATCACTAGCCCCATATACGGCACGCGCTCTTCAACATTGCTCTTCATCGGGAAAAACAGGCGGGTTAAGCTGATTGAAAAAATTTACAACGGCGAGGAAGAGCCCTGGCTGGTCAGCCGGTTTTCGTTTCCCGCTAAAGGCAGGACATGAAAGGAGGTCGCCATGAAGGTGGTTTATTCCGAGGAGTATAAACAGGTTTATTCGTATGACCCCGCGTCCAACCCCGGAAGGATCGAATCCATCGAATTTGCGCTGGCGGGGAAAGTGAACTATGTGGAGCCTCCGCCCGCAACGGAAGAAGAGATCCGCGCCGTGCACACGCCGAATCACATTGCCCAGGTCCGGCGCGAAGGCGTCTATGACATCGCCGCGCTTGCCGCGGGCGGGGCGATCAGGGCCGCGGAAATTGGGCTTTCCGAACCCTGTTTTGCCGTGATCCGTCCTCCGGGGCATCATGCTTCGGCCGACAGCGCCTGGGGGTTCTGCTACTTCAACAACATGGCCATTGCCCTGACCGCGCTCAAACGGAAAAATAAGATACAAAAAGCCTTTATTCTGGATTTCGATCTGCACGTGGGCGACGGCAACATCAATATTCTCGGCAAGACGGGGTATGTGACGATTCTCAATCCCGCGGGTCAGGACCGCAACGAATACCTGAAAATCGTTGTGAACGCTCTGGATAAAACCGACGCGGACATCATCGCCGTTTCGGCCGGGTTTGACAATCATGAAGCCGACTGGGGCGGGCTTTTGGCGACGGAGGACTACACGACCATGGGAAGGCTGGTCCGTGAAGCGGCTCGGCGCAACCAGGGCGGCTGCTTCGGCATTCTCGAAGGCGGCTACAACCATGCCGTTTTGGGGAAAAATGTCCTGGCGTTCATTGAAGGTCTGAGCGGCTAAAAGGGAAAATCCGGGCCGGTGGTCGTCCCGGAGCCGGCGGACGTTTCCGGGTGGACATATTCCCGGGCCTTTTTGTGAATCCCCCTGGCGTGGACGACGATGGAACGCGGCGTGGTTGGACAGGCCAGTTGGCAAGCGCCGCAGCCGATGCAGTACTGATGGTCGATTTCAGGATACAGGATGGTTTCCTTTTCGGTAAAGTGGATGGCGTGCGTTGGGCAGACTTCGCCGCATGCGCCGCAATTCCGGTCATCAACATACACGACGCAGATATCTTTCAGAAGTTCAGCCTCGCCGATCTGCGTGAGTTTTTTTTCGGCAAGCCCGATCGGCAAAATCGCGCCGGTGGGGCAGACCCGGCCGCAGGCATCGCATTCATAATCACAGTAACTCTTCTCGTAGTTCATTTTCGGCTGCAGCAGACCGGATATTCCAAATGCCGCGATCGTCGGCGTCAACACGCGTGTCGGGCAGACGCTGACGCACAGAGAGCAGGCGGTGCAGGTCTGTGTGAAACGCTGCGCGCTGATCGAGCCGGGGGGAGTGACCGGCGGGTTTGCCCCGGCTTCGCGGACGCCGGGAACTTCGCGAAGGTTTGCGTTCAGCGCCCAAAAGCCGGATGCGACGGCAATGCCTCCGAGCAAGAACCTGCGGCGCGAGGGAGACCAGCGGCCTGTATCGGGCTGCCGTCGTCTTTGTTGGTAGCGAATGACCCCTGATGAGCAGGCGTCGAGGCAGTTAAAACAGCCGACACAGCGGCTCATGTCAATGGTGGCGGTTTGCGGATCGAGGCAGGCTGCCTTGCAGGCCGATTCGCAACGCCGGCAGGCCAGGCAGGCCTTTGGATCCAAGGCAAGGTGAAAAACGGACGCACGCGACAGCAGACCCAAAAGCGTTCCCACCGGGCAAATCGTGTTGCAGTAAAGTCGGCCGTGCCCAAGGGCGAGGACGGAAACCAGAAGAACAAACCCGCCCGTTGTGGCCAGAACGGCGAGGGGGATAAACGTCGTCTGTTTCGGATGCAGGTAAAGATCAAAAGGCTTCAAGGCCAGAATGGACAGATTGTAGGCATGGGCTGCGAGCGGCTGAAGAAAATGGGTGAGCATCCTTCCTGCGAGCGAATAGGGATCCAGAAGACAGGTGAGCGACAGGGACCCGAAGAGCGCCGTCGCCACCGTCAAAACCAGAAGACCATAGCGCAAGGCGTTCAGGGGTTTTGCATAAGAGGGCGCGGGGCGCAGGCCGAGTCTTTTCGATCCGGCAATCAGCAAATCCTGCAGTGTGCCCAGCGGACACAAAAAAGAGCAGTACACCCGGCCGAAAAGCATCGTGATCAGAAGGATGAAGGCCAGGCCCGCGAGAAAAACGACGTCGGGCTCGGTGAGGGTTCGCAGCAAGGCCGGCACAAATTGCAAAGGCGGCAGGATTCCGGAAAGGACGGCGGACATTTTTTCCGCGCCTGCGAACAGCAGAACAAAAAGGATGAAAATTGCGAAAGACAGGATTCTGCGGGTTTTAATCAGCGTCAATGAGGGTTTCCCCTTGTTTCGATTCTGAAAAAGTTGCCGGGCTTGCAGCGACGGATTCGCCGCCCGGATGGCCTGTAAGACTTGCAAGCGGGCGGCCGCGACGGTTTTCTACATCGCGTAGGTGACGATTTTCAGCTCCCTCAAATTCATATTCCCGATTTTCTGCGCGTGGGCGATTTTGATATAGCCGATAGACTCCGGTTCTCTGCCGAAGATTTTGGCGGCCGCCGCGTCGATGGCCACGATGTCGCGGGACATCAGCAGGGTCTTTTTCATCTGGATATCGGCGGACCGCGGATTACCGGGACCTGAAGGTCCATGGCTCATCAGCACGCGGTAGGCATCCACCACGTTGAGGTCCGGTTTGCGGTACAGACAGAAATCCGCAATACACTGGTCCAGTCCGGTCAGATGGTACTCCATGCGATTTTTGACGACGCCCATCAGGTTTTTCATGGCGATGGTCAGATGCGTGGAGCTGTGGTGTTTGAGGACCGGCACATTGATGAAAACGTCGCAATCCAGGATCAGGCTGTGCACGTCCGCGGTTTTGAGGGTTTTGCCTCCGGGAATCCGGACTTCGCGATAGCTGAAATTATCCACGGGGACTACAATGGCGCGGGCGGCTCTGGCCGCGTTTTCGATGCCGCTCAACTGATAACAGTTGCGGGCGTTTGATGGAGTGGGCGTGACCACGTTGTCGAAAACGTAAACGCGCCTGGCGCCGGCCGCGTAGCAGGATTCGACGATCGTTTTAACGAGCAGCGGATTGGTATTGGCGCCGACTTCGGGCACCCTTGGCCAACCGATGTTGGGTTTGACAACCACCGTCTGCCCCTTTTTAACAAACTGCTCCATGCCGCCCATCAGTTCGATGGCTTTCTTAAACATGGCATCCGGCTCGCCGTTTTTGACGGCCACCAGATCCGGAATGCGTGCGGATTTTTCTTTGGCGGAAAGAAAATCAGGCTTGCCCAGAATCAACGCGCCGCCGGCAACTATTCCAAGCGACAGCCCCCTGGAAAGAATTTCGCGCCGTTTAAACTTTCGTTCCCCCGCCATTTTTCCCTCCTGCCGGTTTTTTTGCCCGGTGGCTATTTCGTTTTCAATTTGGTTATTTCGGCCATCAACCGCGAACGATCGAAATAGA
Source organism: Smithellaceae bacterium (assembly GCA_028701435.1). GTDB lineage: Bacteria > Desulfobacterota > Syntrophia > Syntrophales > Smithellaceae > UBA8904. Next base: position 5,121 of record JAQVQT010000139.1, read on the forward strand.
CTTCATTTCTGCGAATTTTGCCCGCATCATCCAACTGAACAAAACAAACGCCGACAATCTCCAGCGTCGCGCTTCCCACCGGGATTTTGGCCAGCCATTTGTTTAAAAAACCGTCTTCCAGGGGGATGCCTTC
>JAQVQT010000140.1 GCA_028701435.1 Smithellaceae bacterium
GCGTCCAGCACCACCGTAATCTTCTTTGCCGGCAGTTTGGAAAGGTTGTCATAGAAAGTCTGGAGGCGGTAACCGCTGGCCCGGATATATTCGGGATTGCCGTCCACCGGGACAAAGAAAGCGTCGCCCGATTCCAGATCCGGCGCGCCGTGGCCGCCGTAGTAAATAAAAACGCGGGAAACCTGCGGCTTGAGGTATTTGTACAACCGTCCTTTCGGCGCGCGCTCCGTTCCGAAAATCTCGTTGAGCTTGGAAAGTGGCGCGTCTTCGACATAGATGATATTATTCTCCTCGAAGCCCATCACCCGCCGGACATATTCCTTCATCATCCGCGCGTCGCGGTCGGCGTAGGCCACTTCGGGAATGTTTTCTACGTAGGTTTTGTTGCCGATGATCACGGCGATATCGTATTTGCCCGCCTTTTGGCCTTCGGGAATGTTCACATCCACATCAACGGACAAGCCGCCAACCAGTTCGATCTCCTTCTTTTGCGGTCCTTCGTCGCCCCGCACCACAAATTCCTGCGTCCGCCGACCGGGCGCGTTCATGGTCAGCGCCAGCGCTTTTTCAATATTAAACTTCGGGCGCGCCTCCTGAAGGCTGACCGTAATCGGAATTTTCTCGCCGCCGGCAATGCGGTTATTCGTGTAAAACATGAACTTGAAATCACGGTAGTTTCCCGATGGAATCGCGCCCAGGTCAAAATGCGTCCGCGCGTCGCCCGCCAGAAAGACATTTGAACCCACCTGCACATCCGCCGCCACGCCGCGCGCGTCGCCATGCCCCGTGTTCTGGACGCGAACCGTCATCTCCACCATTTCCATCGGCTCTACGCGGCTGTTGCCGTTCTGATCATTGATGCCGATATCGGCCACCACCAACCGCGGCGGCTCGAAAGCCCTGGTTTGAAAAGACACTTTCAGCGGATTCGGATCAAAGCCATTGGCCTCTCTGACATCGATCGACAAACTGATGTTGGCCGTCGGAACATCTTCCGACGCGGTCAGCACCACCTCCTTTTTCACCGTTTGACCGGCAGGAATCGTTCCGACCAGCACCTCCCGCTCAAAGGAAATACCTACCGCCTTCCCCTGCGCATGGATTTGCACGCGAACGTCAAACGCATCACCGCTGCCGTTATTGCGCAGGGTCAGCACCAGCGTTCCAGTCTCTTCCGCGTCCAGAATCTTGTTGCCGGACGTCTCCGCAAACGCCGCCTGCACCGAAAGATTGGGCGGCACGGGCGAGACGCCGATCTGCACCCTGCCTTTCCCCGCAATCGCGGCGGACGACAACAGCAGCAAAAATCCGCAAACCGCAAAGCATGATATTTTCTTCAGCATGGCAATTCCTCCGTATGCGCCCATGATCTTTGAGACGAAATCACTGTAAATCAAACATATTGCTCATCAGAGATTTGACTTTCATGATGTCGTTCATTTCCAGAGCGCCCAATTTTCTTACGATAAAATTCTTCTCGATTGTTGCCAGCTTTCCCAAACGTATATATGATTCATCAAGAAGACCATATTTCCGCCAATCCGGTATTTTGAAATCCGATTTTGAGTTTTGTTGTTGAGAAGTTATTCTTGCCACAAGGACATCCTGATCACCGGCATCATAAAGCACAAGCGCAGGTCTCCTGGAAACACCCCTCATATCCGTATGTGGAAATTCAATAAGAACGATACTTCCAAAATCACAGGTTATCATAGGCAGCATCCTTATCCGCATACCCCTTCAGGAACTGACTTGCCGCCATTTGGTTCCACTGCGCTTCCTCGTCTTCCAGCATCAGCATAACCCGCACCCTGGAGTCCGGTTTCAGCATTTTTTTAAGATTTTCCGGCATGGACAAGTGTCCATCAGGCAATACCTCCGCAAGATATTCATAGGATTTCATATATGACCTCCTTCAGCTGTTACCGTTTCGAATGCGCAGGCTGGAACATCCTCGCTTGTTTTTGTCATTCTATCACAAAATTGCCGGAGTTTTCAAATAGATAAATCCCCGCCGCAGCTTTTGAACCGCCCATCCGGGCGGACGACCGGCAGCGGCGGGGCCCGACGCTATTCGCCCCGCTTACGGGGACGGGATATTGTCCGGGTCAGCAGGCGGGCATCCGCTCCACCTTCTGAGCTGGGGGCAAGGCAAGCCGGAAACCCAGGTTATTGTTGCGGTTGTCCGGGTTGTTCCTGTTGCGATTCGCCGCGCGCAAGTTCCTGGCGGTATTGTTCCAGCTGCCGCCGCGATTGACGCGGTTGGAACCGGAAGACGGCCCCTCAGGACAAAACCCCAAAACGGGATATAAACTTTCCGCGAAAGCCAACGCTGTCGGCAAAGCGTACGAATTCAAGCAAAGGCTCCATATGACTGACCAGTTCGGCCGCAGTCCATTCGCCGCTCACGTTTTTGCTCTCGTATATCTTGAATTTATTAACAAATCTTCTTTTGCTGCGGGGCGCAAGCAGAATCTTTTGTGGATACACTCTAAACCCAAGAAAAGGAATTCCTCCAGCGCAGCGATTCATCTGAATATCCGGCTTCACCGCAAGCGACAGACGCGTCTGCAGGAAATCCTTGATTGCCGTCAATTCCACATGCATCAATTTATCCCTGTCATCGCCAAAAATCAGAAAATCATCCATGTACCGGACATAGCCGCGGATCTTTCGCTCTTCCTTGATCCAGTGATCGAAAGCGGACAGGTAAAAATTAGCCAGATGCTGAGAAATCAGATTGCCGATCGGCAACCCTTTGCCTTTTTCAACCTGGTAGGATGCCATGATCTTTTCAAAAAGCAGGAGAACATTTTTTTCACGGAAGCGCCTCACCAGCGCCGCAAGTAAAATCGCGTGGTCGATAGAATCAAAATATTTCCGTATATCCAGCTTGAGAAACCAATCATAACGCCCGGCAAATTCCTTCGCCCGAAAAATCGCCTTCTGACCTCCCTTTCCTTTTCGGCAGGCAAAGGAATCATCAATGGCAGACGATTCCAGAACCGGCTCGCAGACATTCATGATCGCATGATGCAAGACGCGCTCGGGAAAAGAAGCCGCGCAAATCAGCCTTTTCTTGGGATCAAAAACCTGAAAATAGCGGTAATGTCCAATATCCAAATTTCTTTCTTCCAACTGGGCGTGAAGCTTCTCGATATTTTCTTCAAAATTTGACCTGAAATCAATCACATCACGGCGCGCCTGTTTCCCTCGGGCGGCTTTGAGAAAGGCCAGCCGGATATTATCCCGATCCGCTATTTGGCGGTAAAGATCGCCCGCGCTCTTCATGCCTACGCTCCTTCGACGGTTTTCTCCATGCCGACGATTTTAAGAATCGCATCGCCGTATTTACCGGCACGGCTTTCGCCCACCCCGTCGATAGTCCTAAGATCGGCAAGCGTGGCGATTCGTTTTTGGGAGATCGCCGCCAGTTGTTCGTTGGTGAAAATGGTATAGACGGGCACGGCTTCCAGCGCAGCGGCCTGCTTGCGCCAATCGCGCAGTTTGACGAAAAGCGCAAAATCTTCCGCGGACAGGATTTCACGGTAATCTGTCTTGTTGCGGTTTTCGCCCTTTTTAAATTCCTTTTCACCAGCCTGCGGAAGATATTCGACGGCCAGACACCACAGGGAATTTTCACCCTGGTTCACGAACTCCTTATGGATCGTCAGCGCCCGCACCGAACGCAGAAACGTGTTCAGCTCATTTTCGGACTCTGCGGCCTGCGTTATTGGAATTTGGAAAAATTTAAATTGAACGGCCATAATAGAAACGAAATGTAGTGCATGCCTTAAGGCGCGCCATCCGCATGGCAAAAACCCAACACAACATCACGCGAATTGGATCAGCCGCAACGGCGCGGCTCCGCCCTTCGCGCCTTATGCGTCTGCTCCTTTCGCGTGCCTCCTGCCTGGCTCACTGACCTGGGGGCAAGGCAAGCCGGAAACCCAGGTAATAGGCGCGGGCGTCCGGGCCGCGCCTGCCGCGAAACGCCGCGCGCAAGGCCCAGGCGGTATCGTACCAGCTGCCGCCGCGACTGACGCGGTAGGAACCGGAAGACGGCCCACCAGGGTTATCCCTTGAACTTTGATTGTAATAGCTGCCGCCATACCAGTCCTGACACCACTCCCAGACATTGCCGCTCATATCATACAGTCCCAATCCATTGGGCTGCTTCTGACCCACGGGGTGTGTTCTGCTTCCGGAATTGCTGTCATACCAAGCCACGGCATCCACATCATTACCGCCCGCATACTTCTCGCGCTTCCCGCCTGATCTTGCGGCATACTCCCACTCGGCCTCCGTGGGCATACGATACCGCTTGCCGCTTCGGCTGTTTAATCGGCTGATAAAATCCTGAGCATCATTCCATGAGACACTTTCCACGGGGCATTTGTCGCCGCAACTGCTGAATTGGGAGGGGTTGCTTCCCATAATTTGTCTCCACTGCCCCTGCGTGACTTCGTATTTGCCGATGTAAAAATCACTGACACAAACTTCGTGGACGGGCTTTTCGTCACCGTCGCCATCTCCAAAGATGTCACCCATTTGATAACAGCCGCCCTTGACAAAAATCATCTCCATGCCGGTGGTTGGGTCGGTAAAGGAATCTCCACTGGTTGTCAATTCCCAATCCACCGATCCCCGCAAACCGCGAGGAAAATCCCGCAGGATGTTCCAGACGAGGCGTTTGCCCTTACCGGTTTTGAGCTTCCCCACGTCGCCTTCGATATGAAGCTCGGAGGATTGGTATATCTTCCCTTCCACGGTAATGGTCAGACCGACTTCCGCCTGCTGCTCCTTCCCCTCCAGATCGTAGTGGATCACCAAACGGTTCCCCTCCTGCCTCGCCCGCTCGTTTTTCAACTCCGCCGCAAAAGTGATTGCGGGAAGGAAAAAGGCGATCAAAAATATCAGAATAAACATTCGTTTCATCGCTTACTCCATTTTTATGCGGGCCCGATACCCTGAAGGGCACGAGAGGCCCAGACTGCGTTTTTCACTGCGCGACGACTTCATAGGGCAGAATCATATCTTCACACTGATCAATCATTTCCGAGAGCCTTGCGAAAAATTCGCTCACGGGGATGGCCTCGCCCGGCGCAAATCGTTTGAGAATGTCGATTTTCGACGCTTCCTCCCATGCGACAACCAAAATCGCCTCGGCATCTCTTGTATGGCCGGGGAGCGTCTGCATCTCCAGCTCCACTTTGGCGTCTTTTGCGGGAAAGACAAGATTTTTT
>JAQVQT010000141.1 GCA_028701435.1 Smithellaceae bacterium
CTCGTTGCTCATCACTCTGAGAGTTGACAGATTCCATCAATATGGTATCAAGACGGCCACAGGGTAAACACAACTTTCTTGCGGAGTAATCTTGTATGAAGACTTTTTTTGATCCCGCGTCCATTGCCGTCATCGGCGCAACCCCGCGCCAAAACAGCCTGGGCGACCAGCTTCTCGTGAACCTCAGCCTGGGCTTCACGGGCAGCGTCTATCCCGTCAACCCGAATTATTCCGAGATTCGGTCCCTGCCCTGCTATGCAACGGTGGAAGACATTCCCGGGCCGGTGGATCTGGCCCTCGTTATCGTCCCGGCGCCTTCCGTACCCGAGGCGCTTGCCGCCTGCGGGCGCAAAGGCATTCGACGCGTCATCATCGAAAGCGCGGGCTTTGCCGAAACCGGCCCCGCGGGCCGCGCGCTGCAGGAGCGCTGCCTTGCCGTCGCGCGGGAAGCGGGCATTCGCCTCTGGGGGCCCAACTGCATGGGGCTTGTGGACATTCCCCGGAAATTCTTTTTTACGTTCATGCACCCCAACATCCACCAAGACGGCCTGATCGCCGGGCGCATTTCCATGGTCGTGCAGAGCGGCATGCTTTCCGCCGGTTTCCTGGCCGACCTGATGAGCGAGCGCGCCGTGGGCATCGCCAAAGCCTGCTCCATCGGCAACAAAATGGACATCGACGAATGCGATGTGCTGGAATACCTGCTGGAAGACGAGGAAACCGACGCCGTCGCCCTGTATCTGGAATCCATCGTGAGGGGTCGAAGATTTCTGGAGCTGGCGGATGGGGCTAAAAAGCCGATTGTCCTGCTCAAGGGGGGCAAAAGCAGGTCCGGCGCCAAAGCCGCTCTCTCACACACCTCGAGCCTGGCCGGTGACGCGAGGCTGCAGAATTCGCTCCTGTCGCTGGCCGGCGTCACGCTCGCGCGGGACTTTCACCAGATGATGGAAGTCACGCGGGCGCTGGCCATGATCGGCCACACGCCCGAGCAGTGCCGAACGGCCATTTTGACCTTCAGCGGCGGCGCGGGAATTTTGTCCTGCGATCTTGTTGAAGAGCAGGGTCTTCATGTTGCCGATCTTTCCGCTTCGACCAGAAAGGAACTGGCCCAAATCTTTCCCGACTGGATGCCTGCCGAAAACCCCGTGGACCTCTTTCCCGCGTTTGCCGGGAAAGGCGCGCTGGCCGCTTATGTCGGGGCTTTCAACGCCCTGGTGAAGGACCCGAAAGTGGATGTCCTCTTTATGCATTTTTTCGTCGGCCTCTACCCCAACTATGAAAAGCTGAAAATTTTCAAGGAGGCGGCGGACCGTGAAGGAAAAGTTTTGATCATCTGGGTCATCGGCCGGCGCGACGCGCTTCGGGCTTTCAAACGTGAGGCCCAGGAGTGCGGAATCCCCGCCCACGGAGAACTGTTTCGCGCGGTTGAATGCCTGGCCTGCGCTTCACGCTACAGACCGCGCAAAAAAACTTTATCCCTGACGGCCGCAGGACGGGTCAAAATGCCCCCCAAAGCCGCGGCGGTTCTTGCCGACTGCCCCGAACCCATATGGGATGAATACGACAGCAAACGCCTGCTGAAAACCTGCGGCATCCCGACCGTTAAAGAAAAAATTGTTGCTTCGGCGGCCAACGCAGTTGAAGCCGCGCGCGAAGTAGGCTTCCCCGTCGTCCTCAAAGGACTCGTCAAGGGACAGGTTCACAAAACGGAATCGGGGCTGGTCCGGCTGGGCCTGTCGTCGCCATCAGAAATCAGGGCGGCGTATGCCGATCTGGAAAAAAAGCTGAAGGGAAAAGGAAGAATTCTGCTGCAGAAGCAGATGCCCGCAGAATATGAACTGATTGCCGGCGTGCTCCGCAACGAGCAGTTCGGTCCGTGCGTGATGTTCGGCCTGGGCGGCATTTTTGCCGAGCTGCAAAAAGACGTCGTCTTCGCGCCCGCGCCCCTTTCGCTATCCACCGCACGGGAACTGATCGGGCGCATTTCCGGCAGCAAACTGCTTCACGGCTTCCGCGGCGGAAAACCGCTGGATCTGAATCTTATGGCGGGTATTCTCGTCAACCTGGGCAACCTCGCCGCCGCCCGCCCGGATATCGGGCAGATCGACGTCAACCCGCTGGTCGTGTATCAGGGAAAACCGGTTGCGGTGGATGCGACGGTGATTAGACGAGTGGCGAACAACGAGTGACAAGTGATGAGCAACGAGACTGCAGGGCGCGGTCCCCGAACGCGCCGATTTGGAAAGGAAAGGCCGGATTATTGGCCCGTATGACATGGAAGTAGCCGCTCAGGCCATCACCAGAAAATTAATACTTGTATCTAATAATACAGCTGAATTTTCAAGAATTCCCAATTTGAGACTGGAAAACTGGGTATAGATTACATCCCCTTCGCCTATCTTTTCTTTTTGCTATGAGCCATGAACCATGAGCTTTTCATTATTGCTGCCGTAAACTTACTTGCCATTATACACATCTCATGATACGATCTTATAAACCTTAATCAGCATAACATAGAGGTGTATAATGAATACAGATGCAGTTCGATTGAATATTACACTACCCAAAGATCTCGTTACGGCTCTGAACCGGGTGACCGAACCGGGACAACGCAACCGTTTTATTACAGAATCCCTTAAAGAAAGATTAGCGCGTTTGGAAAAAACGGAACTGGAAGCAAAACTGGCGGAGGGTTACCAGGCAACAGCACTGGAAGGAATTGAAATTACAAGAGAATTTTCAGCAGCCGATCTGGAGAATTGGGATGAATATTAAACGAGGCGGCGTCTATCTGGCAGCGCTCGATCCAACCGTCGGCCGGGAAATTGCCAAAACGAGACCGGTTATCGTTGTTTCGAATGATCAGAACAATCTTTACGCCGGCACGGTAAGCATTGTCCCCTTAACCTCAAAAAACACAGAGAAAATCTATCCTTTTGAAATATTTTTAACAAAGGGCACGGCCAATCTCCCCAAAAGCTCCAAAGTAAAAACCGACCAGATCAGAACCATCGATAAAAGTCGCCTTGTTCAATTTATCGGTGAATTGTCTGATGAAGAAATGGCGCAAATCAAGAAGGCCATCTGCATCCATCTGGCGTTGGCATAATTTGCCCATTGCTCATTGATTCTTTCTGGTTTTTCCCTACCAGCCACGAACTACGAGCTTTCTCTAAGCGCCTATAGCCCCTTTCCCAGACCACCTCCGGCGCTTTGCACCACCTCCGCCGGCGGAGGATAAACCCATCCACCATCCACTTCTTTTTCCCCTATCGCCGCCTTTCTCTTCACTCGTTGCTCGTTGCTAAAAAACAGGGCGCTGTCCTGCGTTTTTGATATTTCAACTTATTGAATATGTTCTATATCTTCTAAATCCTTGTGTCTTCCTGCCGCGCGTTTATTCACTTTCAAATCATTCAGAGAAATAATTTTTACATCCAGATCCTCAATATTCACGGTCACACAACGTTTGTAACACTCGGCAAAGTCAACGCCAGAAGCTCCTGTTATCACCTTGATTCTAACCGGAGGAACCCCCATGCGAATGATTTTGTTTTTTTCAAGAAACAATTCCCTTGAAAGAGATTCCCTGGGCATTCCGAAATCACTAACGGCAGCAACAACTTTTTCTGCATTGGCATCGTTCACGGCGATCCATATGTCCATATCACCGGTAGCTCGAGGATACCCATGGTAACCCACTGCATATCCGCCAACAAGAATATACTCAACCTGATGTAAGTTCAGCAACCTCAAGAAATCTTTGAAGTCTGGATGAAGTTCTATGGATGCCATAAATCATTCTCCTGTTGCATTCGACTGCATTCAAGCGGGCGGATGGAGTTTGAGACAGCCAATATCGTTTTTCTTCAGTATTATCAAAGAGATCGGTGACAATCAATATTTTCTTGTCTATTCGGGGCAATTCATTGTTCATGAGCATATCCCCCTTAACCTATCGTTAAATTCACCGCTTTTTTGATAATGGGTAATATATTATTTTTGTGACAAAAAATAAAGAAATGATTTAAGAATGCTCTATTGGGATCATCTGGTTTCTATTGTCTCTTTGACCCATAACCCATAGGTGTAGGGAACGGTCGCGACCGTTCCCTACGGCCTCGTTTTTTTGCAATAAATAATCAGGCGCCGTCCCTATTTTTTCAGCGATGTTAACCGCCAGGCTTCGTTTGAATCCGGGGCATAATTTCTGCTTTCTTAAAAAAATGGGCGCTGTCTCTGTTTTTTTTCATCATTTTATGCTACAAATAATGCCACATTAATATCTTGTAATAAGGAGGCATAAAGATGCTCTCGAATTCACATCAGGAAAAGGCACGGATTAACATCCAACTCCCGCCGCACATCAAGGAACGGCTTCTCCAGGCGTCATCCCGTCAGGGCAAAAAGGTTTCGGCGCTGGTGCGGGAGTCGATTGAGGAAAAATTGAATCATCTCGACCAAAAACTCTTCGCAGAACAGATGAAAGCCGCGTATCAAGATCTGGCCGAAGAAAACATAAGTATCTGTGAGGACTTCAAATATTCTGACGCCGAGAATCTTCCCGAGGTCAGCCTATGACCAAGATCCAGATCAAAAGAGGAGAAATCTATTATGCTGATCTCGATCCGGTAGTGGGGAGTGAAACCGGCAAAACCAGACCAGTGCTGATTATTCAGAACGATGTAGGCAATTTGTACTCGCCCACGACCATTATCACTGTCATCACCGAATATTCAGAGAAAAAGGCAAGTTATCCTATTTGCGTGGCCGTTGGTAAGAACGTCGGCTTGAAAAAGGATTCCATCGTCAACCTCTCACAACTCCGCACCATCGATAAAAGACGCTTGGTCGGACCGAAGCTTGCCGAGCTGTCGGACGATCTGATGCAAAAAGTAAACTCAGCGTTAAAAAATAGTCTGGCGATCAATTAAGTATCACCACATGGGCCATCGCTCAAAAAATCATCTTCATCTGAGCCTGCCGAAGAATCTTAATCGGACTGCTGTCAAAGCACGGCCATGGATTGTTTTCTCAATAAATGGGCGCTGTCCCTATTTTCCACTGGCAAAGTTGACTTTGTATATATTGTTGTATATACTCCAAACCAAGAGGAGGATATCATGCTGAGCTCAAAAGTTTTTACCAGTGGAAACAGCCAGGCGATCCGGCTGCCGAAAGAGTACCAGGTGGAGGATAAAGATCTGTTCATCCAGAAAATCGGGAATACCATCATTCTTTT
>JAQVQT010000142.1 GCA_028701435.1 Smithellaceae bacterium
CCCCCCCACCGGATGGGGCTCGCGATCACGACCTTCTTCATTTTTGTGGATCTGGGGTTCGGGATCGGCCCCTATTTGCTGGGCGCGCTGGTTGCCGTTACGGGATACCGCGGCCTGTATGTCATCATGACGCTCGTAATTCTGGCAACCATTCCGATTTATTATGTTCTGCTGGGAAGGAAGGAAAACCGTTCGCATACGCCCGGACCGGAGGGCTGATTCCGGAGGGGACCGGCGCATCACCGGAGGATCGAAAAAACAGGAGACACCCTATGAAAAACGCATCGTCTTTGGTCATTACCATCAGTCGTCAGCTCGGCTCCGGCGGCGCCTGCATCGGACAGCAGCTGGCAAAGCGCCTGGACATTTTTTACGCGGACCGTGAAATCATCGATCGTGCCGCACAACATTTTTCTGTGCTGGAGAAGGATCTGGCCTCGCGCGATGAAAAGAAGCTCTCCTTCTGGCAGTCCTTTATCCGGACGTATGCCGCCGCGCCGGATACCTATGTCAAACCGCAGACGCTGCCGCCTTCGGATCATGAGCTGTTCCAGACGGAAAGCGAGATCATCCTGCGAATCGCCGGAGAGCGTTCGGCCGTGATTATCGGCCGCTGCGGCGCGTACGTTCTGCGAAATCATTCGAATTGCGTGAGCGTCTTCCTGCACGCCGACCGGGCGTTTCGAAAGAATCGGGTGATGAAGCTTTACAACGAAACGGAAGAGGCGGCGGAAAAAATCATCGCCCGAAGCGACAAGGAAAGAGCGCTCTATCATCACGCCGCAACCGGCCAGGAATGGGCCGATGCCCGACGCTACCATCTTTCTCTCGCAACGGACAAAATCGGCGTTGACCGGTGCGTGGAATGCATCCTGAACTACCTGACCCTGAGAGGCTGACCGCGGCGCCGTGACGGCTTTTCCCGAACCTCCCGGTGGCGTCCGCGGGAGCTGTCCCGTTTTTCGTTTTTGTCTTGACAATGGGGAAACCCTCATATTAGCTTTCCCAAGAAACGGCTTTTCCGGAAGTCATCGGAGAAACGGAGGAGATTCATGAGCATCATCGAGGTTGATCCGAACCAATGCATCGGCTGCGGAACGTGCCGGGCGGACTGCCCCACCGCCAACATCGCCGTCAAAGACGGAAAGGCCGTTCACGGCAAATGGTGTCTGGAGTGCGGACACTGCCTGGCCGTGTGCCCCGAGAAAGCGGTTTTCTTCGCCGGCGACTACGATCCTTCCGAAGTGCTCGAATACGACGATCCGAAGAAGTTCGCCCTGGAACCGGAGCGGTTGCTCAACCTTGTAAAGTTCCGTAGAAGCGTGCGTCAATATACGGATGAACCGGTGAGCGACGCGGACATCGCCAAAATACTGGAAATGGGCCGGTACACGCAGACCGGCGCAAACACGCAGACGCTTCGCTATATCGTGCTCGCGAAAGAAACGCTGCGGGAGATCACGCCCATCGCCCTGAAGACGCTGGCGGAGCTGGACGTCAACCGGGTGGATAAAACAACGATGCGGGTTCCATGCCAGTACCTGGATTTCCAGCCCATCTGGGCCAACTGGTATTCTTTTTATCAGAAAAAGCAGAGGGATCTGCTGTTTCACGGCGCACCCAACGCGCTTCTGATTGTCAGCCGCACCTGCAATGAGGTGGACGGATGCTTCAACGCCGGCCATCTGGAGCTGATGATCAACGCACTGGGCTTGGGCGCCTGCCTAATGGGTTTTGGAACGTTTGCGTTTGACCGGTCGCCCGAATTAAAACAAAGAGTCGGGATTCAGGAAGGGGAATCGGTGATTTTCATGATGGTCTTCGGGCATCCCAAGGTGAAATATCTTCGAACCGTCAACCGCAGGAAGGTTCGATACGAAAAAATCTGATTTCAGGACCGCCGGCTTGCGCTGGGCGCTCCGGCGTCCGCTGTTCTTCGCGGCCCGGTGGACAGAGACGGCCGAAACTTGCGCAATGGCCGGGGAAAAACGCCCGGAAAAAATAAATTCAAAGGAAAGAGGTATCAAAAATGAGTGACACGGTTTTAAAGGAACTAAGAGACGGCGTCCTGCTCTTGACGTTGAATCGCCCGGAGAGCAAAAACTCCTTCAACAAGGAGCTGTGGGAATCTTTTGCCGCCGAACTGGATGCGGCGCGGACCGATGACGATGTCACGGTGGTCGTCGTCACGGGAGCGGGCAAAGACTTCTCGGCCGGACAGGATCTGAAGGATTACGCCGTTTCCGGCAAAGCGCACAGCTACCGCATCACGGAACGAGCGGTCGTGGACTTTGACAAGCCGCTGGTCGCGGCAGCCAAAGGGGTCGCCGTCGGAGGCGGCGCGACGATTCTGTTCCACAGCGACGTGCTCTACGTCGGCGAAAGTCTGCGGATGCGCCTCCCGTTCAACAGCCTGGGAATGGCGCCGGAGTTCGCCAGCAGCTACATGCTGCAGATGCGGATCGGACCGCAGCTCGCGGCGGAGCTGCTGTTCACCACGGAATGGATCGACGCCGACAAGGCTCTGCAAACCGGCATCGCTACCCGCAAGTTCACCGATGATGAGCTGTTGCCAAATGCGATGGCAAAAGCCGCGGAGATTGCGCAATTGCCCCTGAGCTCACTTCTGGAAACGAAAAGGTGCCTCAAAACCGCTCATCGGGCAGGCATCGAAGCGGCTTTGAAAATCGAACGGGAGGCCATGGACCGTCTGGCCGGCGGTCCTGCAAGCATGGAAGCCATGATGGCCTTCATGGAAAAGCGCAAACCCGATTTCCGCAGCCTGAAGAAGAAATAGGCGGCAAGCATCCCTGTTCCCCGTCGGGGCCGTGTTGGAATCAGGGATGTTCCCGATGCGGCAAAATTTTAACCGGCTTCCCAACGGGATAGTTGCCTTCAGCCCATGATTGGAGTATATACCGGCCGGCAGCATTCAATCAACCGCCTCGCAGCAAGCTGTCGAGGCATGAAATGAACATGGTTATATCCCAGCAAGCTACGGAGAATGAACTCTCGTCCCGCATGAGCGGGATTAAAAACAGGAGAACAATTATATGCCTGACTACAGGGTAAAAATCAGCGAGACGACGGACGGGGATCTGGAATACCATCACTACCTGGTGACCGCCAAAGATGAAGCAGAGGCCAGAAAATACGCCATGAAGTTTATGGAGCGTTTTATCGACGACGACAACGATCCTGAAATCATCGAAAACGGATACACGTTTTACAACAAGGCCGTGGTCGTCCGGCTCGAATCCATCAAAGAAACGACGAAGGACAAATTCAAGGAATTTCTCCTGAAGCTCCACACCATCAATATGCGGTGAACCGGGCGGGTTGCATCAATATTTCCGGCCCTTGGCATCCACCATGGGCACAAAGCGGACCGGAATAATTTCCTGTCGTTCGAGGCGTCCGTTCCTTTTGGTCAGCACCACCAGTTCCTGCACCCAGGATTCTCCGACGGGAATCACCATTCGGCCACCCTCTTTGAGTTGATCTTCCAGCGGTCGGGGAACCTTTGTCGGGGCACAGGTGACAAGGATCGCGTCAAAGGGCGCCTCCTGCGGCCAGCCCTGATATCCGTCGCCGATCCGGACATGCACATTTTTATACAAACCGGCCAGAAGCTTGCCGGCGCGCTTTCCCAACACCTCGACAATCTCAATGGTGTAAACACTTTTGCAAAGCTCGGCCAGAATTGCGGCCTGATAGCCTGATCCGGTTCCGATTTCGAGCACCTTCATACCGGGTTCCGGTTTAACCACCGCCGTCATCAAAGCAACGATATAGGGCTGTGAAATGGTCTGCCCTTCCCCGATCGGCAGGGGGTGGTCCGCGTAGGCTCTGCCACGCAGGCTTTCAGGAACAAACTGATGGCGCTTAACCTTCCGCATGGCCTTGAGGACCTGCGGGTCGTGAATCCCTCTCGCCTCGATCTGCAGGGCAACCATTTTTTCTCTTTGATCGGCGTATGCTGCTTCCGTCGTATCGGCCGCCGGACTCCATACGGGAAGCAAGAGACAGCAGAAGACCAGGATAAAAAAAACCAAAACCGGTTTTCCCGGCGAGCGCGAAACGCCGAAGCCCGAATCCATCGGGGTCCCGAAGCCGCTCTTATCAAGACTTCTTTTCATTTTTCTCCCTCTCCATGGTTTGATCGGTTTGGTTTTACGAATGTCCGTCCGCCGTTCGTCTTTTCTTCTGCCAAACCCAAAGCGGTATACCCGAAAGCAGAACACAAACACCCACCCAGGAACCGCAGCCCGTAAAGGCGAGGCTTGCGTAAAGCATGAAAGCACAAATCGCGCAAAATGCGATCGGCGTCAGAGGGTAGAGAGGCACGCAAAAAGGCCGGGACAAATCCGGATGCCTTAGCCGCATCAAAAAAACGGAAATCCCGATCATCAAAAAAAACAGCCAGAAAACAGGAGCCGTGTATTCCACCATCATGACAAAGCCGTCGGGCGTTTTCGTCCCCAAAGCAACAAGGACAAGAGCGACGCCTCCCTGAACGAGCAGGGCGTTGACCGGCGTGTGGCGTTGACCCTGCCATTTTCCCAGAAAACCAAGGACCGGATGATCCTGACCCATGGCATAACCGGTTCTTGCGCCGGTCATAATGGCCGCGTTCATCGTGCTGGCCGAAGCCAAAAGAATCAGCACCGTGATGAAGCCGCCGGCCTTTGCGCCCAAAACTTTGCGCATCATTTCCGTCATCACTGCGCCCGAAGCCGCCATGTCCGACAGGCCGATACTTTTCAAAAGAGCGATGTTGATCAGCAGATAGATCAGTGTAACCGTCCCAATGCCGTATAGCAGCACCTTCAGCAGATTGAGGCGGCCTGACCGCACTTCGGCGGAAAGAAACGAGGCTTCATTCCAGCCACCGTAAGTCAAAAGCACAAAGATCATGGCCGTTCCCAGCGCCTGCTTTCCCGGAATCACGGCGCCTTCAGGAATAACCGCCGGGGCGCCGGCCATCAGGATTCCAACCGCCGATACCAAAAGCAACCCTGAAACGATGCCCGCGGAAAGAATCATCTGCGTCCACTTGCCCTGCCGGATGCCCGCTGCGTTGACCGCCGTCAGCAGGATAACGGTCAGCGCCGCATAGATAGACGAGGAAAACGGGCCGAGCCGGAGAATTTCGGAGGCGTAGTCACCGATCAGGAAGGCCACCATGGCGATGGAACCGGTTTGGATAACGGA